>JABXHG010000510.1 GCA_013393545.1 Alteromonadaceae bacterium
CCGTGATTACCCCGTCTTTGAATATCCACCACAGATACCGGGTGCTCCAATACTGAGTGCCAAAGAAAAAAAGCTCATCCTGAAAAAGGCTTTTGAGAGGATGTTGCCGCAGCATGTTCTGTTTATAAAGAAAATGGGCTCTTCTGTGCCGCTGGCGCACTGGTTGTGCAATGAGCTTAGGCCGGTTGTTGAGCAAACAGTGCTCTCAACGAACAGTGGCCTGGTTAATTTCTTTGAACCAGCGGGGATACGCAAGCTCTGGGAAAGGCACCTGGCGGGCGACGACCAGTTTACTCAGGAACTCTGGTCCTTACTGGCGTTTGAACTCTGGTGGCAACAATATCAGGTGAGCGCATGACAGCCGGGCACGCTAAATCAACAATATTGCCGCGTCAGAAGCCACTGAGGGTGCTGCACCTTACCTTCAATATGGGCATTGGCGGAACGGAACAGGTTATCCGGCAGCTGGTTCAGGGAATGGTACAGAGCGGTGTGCAATCGGAAATTCTCTGTATCGATGGCCATACAGGTCCTGTCGGAATAGCACTCAGGGAGCAGGGTATACCTGTGCATACGGTGGCACGTAAACAAGGATTTGACGGGTCGCTGATTATCGCCATTCGAAGGCGACTGAAAGCTGGGCGCTTTGATGTGCTGCACTGCCATCAATACACCCCCTGGTTCTATGGGCGGCTGGCATCTTTGGGGACGAATACCAAGGTTGTCTTCACCGAGCATGGTCGTTTTTATCCGGACAGATATCGTTATAAAGCCATGTTCGTCAACCCGGTTCTGGCAATGATGACCCCTGCTATTGTCGCGATTTCAGCGGCAACCAGAGATGCTCTTGTACAATACGAGTTCCTGCCAAGACGCAAAATCCAGGTTATTTATAATGGGATAGCGCCTTTAGAGCGGGATGAGTCAGAGGCGCAAAAAGTACGTCGTAACCTGGGGATTCCTGAAAAGGCCTTTGTGGTCGGAACCGTGTCTCGTCTTGATCCGGTGAAAAATCAGGAGATGATGCTCAGGGCTTTTAAAGAGTTTGCCGAAAATAACCCACATGCTTTTTTGCTGATGGTGGGTGATGGGCCTGACAAAGACAAGCTGGTGTCACTGGCGGTTGAGTACGGAATCAGCAAAAAAACGATCTTTGCCGGTTTCATTAATAACCCCATGCATTATCTTGTCGCTATGGACGTGTTTCTCTTGTCCTCCCACACAGAAGGCACATCAATGACCCTGTTAGAAGCCATGAGCCTGGAGGTACCTGCAGTCGCTACCCGGGTCGGGGGAAATCCGGAGATCATTGAAGACGGGGTAACCGGCTTGCTCACCGAACCCGGAAAGGCTTCGTACTTCGCAGCCGCTATTGACACCCTGCATAAGAATACCCCTCTCCGGAAGCGTATGGGAAAAGCCGCGCGGGATCATTTCGATGCGCGGTTCAGTGCAGGCGCCATGCTTGCCGGCTACAATAAAATTTACGCGGCACACAAAATAGCTCCACACCCCTCATTCTCTGCACGGATTGATTAGAGTATGGGCAAGTTCGCGCTTCTTTTTCTGTTTTTATTTACCGCCGGAATCTTCGCGGCCCTGATGGTTACACCCGTATCATCTGTACTGGTTTATCAGCTTGTCTACTTCGTAAACCCGGATAGCCGCTGGTGGGCGGCCAGCATTCCCGGTCTCCCATATTCCTTCATCGCCGCACTGGTCATGCTATTCACACTGACCTTGCGATATAAACAGTTGTCGCCTCTTGCCCCATGGAAACAGCAACCGGTTTTTAAATGGATGTTTGCCTTGTTAGCAATGTACGGGCTTATGATTTTTTTCGCGGTTGTTCCCTCTGTCCACAAACCTTTTACCTATGACTTCCTTAAACTTGTGGTCATTGTTTTGGCGGCCTATAAATTAGTCTCCACAGAAAAGGCTTTGGATGCCTGCCTGTGGGCCTATGTTGCTGGCGTTACCTATATTGGTTATGTCGCCTACTCTGTAGGTCGGGATGGACAAGGGCGATTAGAAGGTATCGGCATGGTTGATACAGGCGGTGACGGCAATATGACGGCCGCTGCCATGGTGCCTGCGTTGATCCTGCTTCTCTACAAGGCCTGGATGGGTAATAAAAAGATCCGGTTTCTAGCCATATTTTGTGGAGCGTTTATCGCCAATGGTGTTGTGCTGATTAACAGCCGGGGCGCCTTTTTGGGAGCGGTATGCGGCGCCCTGTTTTTTCTGTTTTACATGATTTTTTCCCGGTACCAGAGAAAAGGACAAAAGGGGACGGCCGTCCTGATTATACTGATCGGGCTTGCCGGTACCGCTTATGTTGCTGACGAAGCCTTCTGGTCGCGGATGGAAACAATAAAAGAGGTTGAGGATGGCGGGAAAAGTGGCTCCCATCGTATAGATTTCTGGATGGCCACATTTGATGTGCTTGAGGATTACCCTATGGGGGTTGGCATACAGGGGTTTATTGAGTTGAGCCCTGGCTATCTGCCCGAGCGTTACTTTGAAGGCCGTAAAGTAGGCAAGGCGACTCACTCTACCTGGTTTCAGATTCTTTCAGAAATTGGCTGGGTTGGTTTCTTTTTTCTCATAGCGCTTCTTGTCTCGACCTTTACGCTGTCCAGAAAAACAAAAAAGTATTTGTTAGAGACTGAAAATTACGACGCTTATTTCAAAATGCTTGCGTTGGAGGGGGCTCTGCTGAGCTTCCTGGTTGCTGCCAGTTTTATTGATCGGGCACGGGCTGAGATGCTTTATTGGCTTGTGCTGTTTATCGCTATTGCGTCCAATATTTACTACCTGCGCTACGTTGACCCGAAAAAACAAACACGCTTTACGAAGGGGGCATCCGCAAATAATGAAACCATTAGTGTCCGTAATCGTTCCGGTATATAACCGTGCTCACCTGGTCTCGGAAACGATTGAGAGTATTCTGGCACAAACCTGGGAGCCCCTGGAAATCATCCTGATCAATGATGGCTCTACCGATGAGTCCCTGGCGATACTTCAGGGTTACGAGCGACGCTTTCCAGAGAAGATTCGGGTGTGTGACCAGCCAAATCAGGGGCAGATTGTCGCCAGAAACAACGGCATCAAGGCTTCTAAAGGCGATTACATTGCGTTTCTGGACAGTGACGATCTCTGGGTTGAGGACAAACTGGAACGTCAGATGCCTCTGTTTGAGGAGGGGGTAGGGCTTGTGTACTCAGGTACGGAAATCATGGACGAAGAAGGGCGAACGGTTCGGCAGGAACCCGCTGACAAGACTATATCGGGTGATATATATGCACCGCTACTCGTAAAGAACCGAATGACCGGCGGAACCGTTGTGGTCAGCACACTAGCCCTGAACCGCGTAGGTGTTTTTTCCACTGACTTCAAGGCAGCAGAGAACTGGGATCTTTGGTTGCGAATCTGCAAGGAGTACAGCGCCCGGGTTGTGCCCAGTCCACTGACCCGATATAGGCTGCATGACAGCAACATGTCGGGCGACGCACAGTTAATGTTGGGTGCGAAGTTGCAGATTATGGAAAAACACTGTGATCTCCAGTCTGATGATACTGCCATTGCGCGCTGCTCACGCCTGGCCTGGGCTGATTATCACTACCGTCTGGGGATAAATTATTTTTCGGCCGGTGATTACAAGTCTGCGCGACAGTCCTTTTTCTCAGTACTCAGGTTTGCCTATCAGTATGAGGATGTCTGGGTTCGTTTGCTGCGAAGCTTTCTAGGCCGCAGTGGTAACGATTTTCTCCGCACACTTAAGAGGAGTTAGCTAGCAACTCAGGGTGACACAGTTATATAAAAAGACAAACTAACCCAATAAGCCGAAGAAGCGTTTATGTCTGAAGTAAGAACTGCATTAATTTATTCGTCCCTGGGTCGTTACATTCTGATGGGGCTGGGGCTTGCCAGTACCGTTATCGTCGCACGCTTATTAACTCCCGAAGAAGTTGGTACCTTCGCAATTGCCAGCTCCATTGTCATGATAATGGCCGAGTTTCGCATTCTTGGAGCTAACACTTATCTGATTCGCGAAGCAGAGTTAACCGACGATAAAATCCGGTCAGCCTATGGTCTAACGATACTGATTTCGTGGGGGCTTGGGTTGGCTGTCATTCTGGCCGCTGTGCCTTTGTCTGAGTTTTTCGACATTGAGAGCCTGAAGTATATATTTTTCATACTGTCTATCAGCTTTATTTTTGCGCCGTATATAAGTATACCCCATGCTTTTTTGAGCCGTAAGTATGCTTTTAAACAGATAACCATTATTAGAATTTCTTCTGGATTGGTTGGTGTATCCGTGACTATTATTTTTATAATCTTGGGGTTTAGTTATTACTCTCTTGCTATTGCCAATGTGGTAACAATCCTTGTTCAGTTTGTTCTATATATTTACTTTACAAATGATATCCGAGTGTATCGACCGCAGTTCAAATACTTAAAACCCATAGCGACTCTTGGCATCTATACTTCTGTGAGCCTTGTGTTAAGAAAATTACAATATACTGCTCCCGATATGGTGATTGGTAAGATGGGAACGGCGAGCCAGGTGGGGATATTCTCACGAGGTTTAGGATTAATGGTCTTTGCGTCGGAGGCACTTCTTTCAGGAATATCTCCGGTTGCCTTGCCTTATTTAGCTGATGTCCGAAAAAGGAATGGCAGTATCGTTGCAGCGTACAGCCGTGCTGCCCAGCTGATTACCGGACTGGTTTGGCCGGTGCTAGCAGTCGTAAGTGTGGCCAGTTTGCCTGCTATCCGTTTTATGTTTGGTGACCAGTGGGATCAGTCGGCACCAGTCGCAACCATAATTGCTTACTGGGCAATGCTGCGCGCTGCCAATATCTTAGCGCCAAAAGCGCTTGTCGCAGTCGGTAAAGAATCATCAATGCTAGTTAAAGAACTAGTTGTATTTGTATTTTTTATTTCGTCGATTGTTCTCGCATACTCAGGCTGGGGCTTGCAAGGTGCCGGGTATGCATTCGTATTCTCGGGGTTGGTTGACTTTGTAGTGTCGTGTTATTTCTTGAAATTCAAAGTGGGTGTAAAGGTTATACCGTACTGTCTCTCTCTTTTGCCAAGTGCCTTGATAGCATTCATATGCTGGATTGCAGCCTGGTTCATCTCTTTCGTTTCCCCTTTTTCGACTACTGCTCCAGTTTTTACGATCTTGCAAATAGCGCTTGCCTTACCTTTGGTCTGGGTAGCCAGTGTTTTTCTGGTTAAGCATCCTATAAGAGACGAACTAATAAAAGCTTATAATGATAGCTTGGGGAAGCATAAATATGGTCACTGAGCGATGATAGGAACTACAGAGTTAAAGCAAAAAATAAAGGATGTTTTATATAGGTATCCACGTGTTTATAGTGCATTTGAACGAGCTTTTCACTTTATAAACTTTCGTTCTATTGCTAGAGATAAAATGCAAGCCCAGGAAAGGCAGTTACGGCTATATAAGTACTTTGAAGTTGTTTACGATCACGAAATGGAGTACCTGAGGCAACACTGTCGGGAACTAGAGCGGGGTGGGGGAGAGTCACTAAATACCACGCGAATGCATCCATACTTTCCTAAAGTAGAAATTGACAGCTCAGCTTCTTACATAAAGCCCCACCCTCAGCCTGAAAGGAGCTATATCAAACACTATGCGACAAAGAATCGCTGGGCTGGATTATCGGCAGATCAGGCTTTTTATCTGGAAGCAAGCAGCTTGCAGAGACTATTAGATATCCGGAGCTCAAATCAGTTGCATCATTTTCCTTTTCCCGTTTTAAAAGGAGTGTCTGAAGAAAAGCTCACTGTAGAGATGAGCCATTGTGGGTGGTCACTGGACCAGTTACCACGCCAGGGCGCCCCTATAAAAATAAAAGACCACAAGCTGCAAGTTGAAAATATAGTAAATATGCTAATCAAGGCAAAGGTTCTGCACCTGGATCTGCGTTCGGACGGGAAAAATTTATGTGTCGACTCTAAGGGCAACCTGTCTCTTATCGATTTTGACATTGTGGTGGTAAATGATGAAAGGCCGCTCAGCTGGCAGATCGCACGGCGGCAGAGCATTATGAGACGATTTCCTGAAGGGTATTATGTATGGGCGTTTAACAAAATTCACCGTGCCTTGTCGAAGCATTCGGGCAGGCTTGAGTTATCTTAATCAGTTCGAGTGAAAAGTTTTTTCTCGTTAGCTTTTTACCTGATCGTCGACAAACTTATCCAGAACCTTACGGAGCCACGCGCGATAGCGCCCACGCTTTTCCCCTGCGCTCCATGGTCCCAGACGAAGCAGTAAATGATGGAGAAAGTGCCAGCGTATAGCTGTTTCTGGTACGCCATAAAGACTGGCGGCGTTAATGACAGCCGGGTGGGTAAACACCTGTGCAGCATTTTCCGGCGTGTTATCGAACGAAGGAAGTGTAAGCGCGAGAGTAAACGCATCATACAACGGCATTTTTGTGATTTCGAAATCTTCAAAATCTATCACCGTAATGTGGACCTTATCAATAATAAGGTTGTTCAGACAGAAATCACCATGTTGGGGGACCGGTGAACAGTTTGGTGAATAAAACAGTTCTTGGGATGCTTCTTCAGTTAAGGTTTGAAGCCGGTCAGTGATTTTTTCACCAGTGCTCCGATACGCAGAAAGCGCTTTTTGTAACTCAATATGTGGTTCGACCATTACAGCGCCGTCAGTCTGCGCGGCACCCACAGCTGTGTGGAAATCATCCAATGATTGCCACATTCTATTTTCAATCTGTGAGCGGGCCTCACCAGTTTGCACTCGGGCTTTTAACTGGAACCATGGATAACCGCTTACTCCACACTGAATATCATAGGTTTCTCCATTGAATTCATAAATCCCCAGTGGGGCAGGTACCAGGTTGCCCGCAAGCTGATGAATAGATCGGTCTACCTGACTGGACTTAAGTCCTCGTTCATCGTCGACTTTACGAATCACGTAAAGGGGATGCTCGGAATTATCTCCAAAAACAAGATAGATCGGCCTTGTTGTGTTGATACAGGCGACAGATGGTTGGACCGTTAACGCATTTAAAAGACCGGCGTGTGAAAGCAAGCTTTCGATAAAGATCATAGTTATTTCCTTAAAAGAATAAGTGCGATGCCCTCGGTAGCTGGATTGATGCCAATAAACCGACCGACTAGATACTTGGCTACTCGTCTTACCCATTGCTGATCAACAGGGAGGATATTTTTAGTTATGTAGGAGTCTGCAATAGTATCTAGCTCATACACACATATTGGTTGATCAAGTGAAGGATAAACTCCCATGAAAGCGGTCGTGATGCGGGAGTCTTCTTGACTAAGGGCTTTATCAAGCTTCTTGAGAAGCTTAGCTTTTTTCCTCAAGAGAAGTATTTCTGGCAGGCGATTAGATTTATCATATCTGGAAGCAACGATACTGCAGTGGCCAACTCTTTCGAGTTTATTTTTTGCTATCACCTCTGCCTTGAAAGGATCTGAAATCTGTAGTTCTATAACCGGACTCTGTAAAAGATTGGCCAAATTTACGAATCTTTCTGAAAAGAGTGAGCGCTCGTCCATGAACTATACCGATTGAGTAACAGGCAACGGAGGTGTTTACAAACTATACCATTGTTGATCTTTCTTTGTAACCAGTTTTTAGTGATCAACTAACGCTGACAAGTGTCAGTAAATCTTACACTTTCTGGGTGTTGTTAAATATAATTTAGTTAAGCTTTTGTAAATAAAGACTATTTGGTTTTGGATCGATACTTGCATGATGATGGTCATATTAAGGGTGACCTCGTAGATAGGTGATATTTGGACTAGGTTTTCTTTGATCGCTCTTTAGTTATTGGTAGTTAATTTATTGACTTGAAAACAAAAATAAAAGCGAGGGTTTCGTATGAGGGAAGAAAAACTTGAAGCTAGCGAGCTTGTAATTGCAAAAATTATACGAGTGTTTTTTAAAGAAAAACGTCTGCCTGTTTCTTGGGATAAACGTTATCACGAGATAATATTTGAGAAGAGTCTTCAGGAAATATTACGAAAAATTGCATATGAAATGCCATTAAAGTGCGCGATTAGATCTCAATCTGAATTACACATTTTAACCTGTAGCAAAGATCTATTTATGGCTATTGCTGCGTGCAAATCGTTCCTTCTTTTCTATAATAACATATCAATAGTTTTTCATGGCGATGAATCCTTAACTTACAAGCATGCCGATATTTTGAAAAAGGCTATTAAAAATGCAAAAGTCATAAGTTATCAAGATGCTAAGAATAGACTAAGGTCGTACTCCAGAGTCTCGATGCTAAGAGATAGGGCCGCAGATAGATTTGAACTGCCGTTTGGATATGACCGTAAGCGTCGTGCGTGGGCACAAAAAATTTTTGACTTTTATGTTTTTTCCGAATCCAAAAAAGTCATTGTTATGGATTCTGATGTGCTCTTCGTGAAATTCCCGGAAGAAATTATAAATTGGATTGAAAGCAATTCTGAAATCGCATTCTATTCTGTCCCTCAGTTCCCAAACTTAAAAGTAGAAGCAGAAGAGTTTGACAGTATCTTTCCGCAGATCGATCCACTTATTAAGTTTAATGGTGGGTTATATGGATATTGCAAAGATCAATTAAGTTTAGAGATGATAGAAGATGTAGTGGAAAAACTTATTATTAGAGAAAGCTATCCGGTTTTAGGCGATGAATGTTTTTGGCGAGCGATCTATTCATTAATTCCTTCAGCTCCACTACCTTTTGAATTTTATCCCTTGATTACGGAGTTTTACAGGAAAGAAAAGCTAATGCCTGATATGGAAAAGGCAAAGTACTTCCACTTTATATTAAAGCATCGCGGTGGCATTTACCAGAAAGTAGCGCGAGATTTCTTCGTCAATTTAGAGTCGAGTTATAAAAATAAAGTTGTGTAAGTGTAAGGAGTGCTAGTGGGGTTTAGATAATCATACTTGGATAAGGTGTGTAAGATCTGTTTTAAATAGAAGGGCATGAACTATGTTTTCTCTAAAAAGTAAAGTTGTCAAGACTATTCTAGTATTCGTGCTTTGGTTCGGTGCAATGGTTGTACAAAGTGAAGTTATTTTCAAGGAAAGTTTTGACGAGCAACCTGACTGGGACAAAATGACGGATCCTTCCCCGAGCTCAGATACTGAAAGGGCGCGAGTAAAAGGCGACCTGATCCCCGAGGGCTGGGACTTAGTGCGCTCTGAAGCTAAATGGGCGCCGTCACGGGGGGATATGGATCGCCATGAAGCCTTTGAAATTAAAGCTAAAGATGCGGAGAAAGCTAGGGGCGGTACGGGGAAAGCAATGGTTAACTGGCGCGACAGCCATGATCCGGGCTGGAAACGCTGGAACTCCGATGGGATCCTCCTGAAGAAAATTGGTAATCAAAAACAGGTGTATGTGGAGTTTTACATCGCCTTTTCACCGGAGATGTACAAGAGCTTTTCTAAAGGCTTAATGGGTACGGCAAAAGTCTTTCGAATCTATGGCTTCACCGGGGATTGGAATGATCCGTTTAATTATTTTGCAGGCGCTACACACCCCGGTCTGTACTGGTCTGTCGATGGTTCTCCGAAAAAATACGGTTTGCGAAACAAACTCTCTTTGTATGGAATGAATAATGATGATGCAAACTATGCAGGCATGCCGGGTAGCTCTCATGGTGGGGACCATTCGCTAAGCTATGTCTCGAGCCTGCAAGGCATGGGACCAGGAGGAAAGGATGCTAAGCTCCCCGACCAAGCAGGTGATGGCTATATTGTGCCTGGCACAGGGGGAGTGACTATGGAGCGAGTATTCGGCCCCCCGGGTACTTACACAAAAGTTGCTTTTTTTGTGAAACTTAATTCAGAAAAAGGTGTACACGACGGTGTTCTCACACAATGGATTAATGATGTACAAATTCTGCATACGGATACGCTTAATTGGGTACCGATGAATAAAAACGCAACGGGTTGGAACGTGGTAGGGTTTGGGGGTAACGATTATTTCCAGAAATACCCTAACTCCGAACGCCATGAGGAATGGTATGCAATCGATGATATTAAGATAACAACTAAAGTGCCTGCGCATCTCGCCTCTGGTTCCGGAAATGGCGGTGCGCCCGAAGCACCTAAAGACTTATCAGTGCAGTAAAACCCGCTTGATGAACTGTCAAAGGAAATATCGCCAATGTTTTGCCAGTGCTTCAGCCGTTTTGCCTATGCGGCTTTTCAGTATCATGCTGTGCGATTTCCAGGGAAGGAGAAATAAATGGTCCGGCGTACCCAGAAGTTGCTTTGGGATTACCTCTACCCGCCTCTGCGCTCTGGCGTTCATTCTTGTCGGTTTTGGCTGGCGTCTGCCCTTACTATAAGAAGGAAGAACGTTTGCTTTGTTGGTATAACTGGCAGCGCAGGCAAGACAACCACCAAGGATATATCTGCGGCAATCCTAGGCACTGCAGGTAACTGTTTCAGTACCCCAGAGACTCAGAACTATTCCCACAGTATAGCCAGACTTTTACTTCGCGTTGGGCCTGGCCACCAGTTCGCAGTTCTCGAGCTTTCTGGAGGAGAGCCGGGTGAGCTGGATAATCCGCTCAGGCTATTTACTCCTAATATCGCGGTTCTGACTCTGGTAGCGCGTGATCATTTCAAGGCATTCCGGAGTCTGGAAGCAATTGCGGAAGAGAAAGGAAAACTCATTGCAGCTTTACCTGCTGATGGTGTGGCGGTGATGAATATTGACGATCCGCGTGTTAAAGCTATAGGAGATAACTGTAATCGCCAGGTAATTTGGGTGGGTGAGGCGCAAGGAGCGACTTTGAAACTCCTTTCAGCCCGATCCACGTGGCCGGAGCCCTTAACTCTCGACGTCCAGTACAAGGGAGAAGTTTACCAGGTAAAAACCGGTTTTTACGGTAAACACCTTGCCTTGTCAGTTCTTTCTGCATTGGGAGTCGGTCTTGCTGCTGGGATCCCGCTTAGTGCCGCGATCTCTGCTGTTGCTGACGTAAGGCCGGCCCAAGGGAGAATGCAGGTCGTATCTGATGGAAGTGGTATAACATTCGTACGCGATGATTGGAAAGCACCACACTGGTCGCTGTCGGCTCCCCTCGAGTTTATGGCCGAAGCTCACGTCCGTCGAAAAATTACGATTATCGGTACACTCTCAGATTATTCTTTATCTGCATCCAAGCTCTATCCCAAGGTAGCCAGGCAGGCATTGGAGGTGAGCGATATTGTAATTTTTGTCGGGCCGAATGCACCGAGGGCAGCGAAAGCGAGGCGTAGCAGAGACAGGCAGAACCTTTATACATTTAATGAGATTAAGGCGGCGTCAGAGTTTTTGAATACTCTTCTCAAGCCGGGAGACCTCGTTCTTCTGAAAGGCTCGAACAAAGCCGACCACTTGGTCCGCCTAATGTACAACACACAGAAATCTGTTCAGTGTTGGGCTAGTCGGTGTGGTATTAATAACTTTTGTGGTGGCTGTCCCAGTTTATATAAACCCACGCCTGAAAGCACCATCATCACCCCGCTGGAAGGCAACGGTTCTGGGCGCAAGGCATTTATCGGGTTGGGTAACCCTGAGTCTGGGTACGAAAAAACGCCCCACAATGCCGGTTATATAGTGTTAGATAGGCTGGCAGAACGACTAAAAGGATCATGGGCTACTGTCACGGAGGGTAGCGTTTGCGAGATCGATATCGCCGAAGAAAGTGTCACTTTGTTCAAACCTTCGGCGCAAATGAATTTATGTGGTCCTTCAACTCGCCAGTTTCTTGAACGTATAGGGGCCGGGATAGACAACTGCTTGATTGTTCATGATGAAATAGACTTGCCTCTCGGTCAGATAAAGCTCAAATCACTAGGTAGTGATACAGGTCACAAGGGGTTGCAGTCCATTATAGCCGCTCTAGGGTCCCATGAGATAAAACGGCTCAGAATAGGGGTGAGGGGGCCTGACACCACTAGAGCAGCAAAATACAGTGTTCTTCAGCAGCTTTCTCCCGCTGATGAGAGGGCACTTGAACCTGCTGTCGAGCATGCTGTAGATCTTTTGGTTAGGTTAAGAAAAGTGTTTTGAACAATGACTCTCTTAGAATAAACAGGGTGATGTTAAGAAATTTTGTTCTCTGGCATTATAACGCGAAAACTGCCCATGTGTATAACGTAGGATTATTTTGATAAAAAAAATACACCTTTAGCCAGCCCAATTGATCTTGCTATAAGGTACAAGAAATCCAGTATATATATTTGAGTTAATTTTTTAAGGTTGATAGTAAAAAAACCAGATCGAAATAACCTTTTTAAAGAAAGTAATGCTGGAATAGCGAGCCATGTTATAATTAAAGCTCCGAAGTTCAAACCCAGAGGTATGTTTTTGTAATTAAGTACTAAAAATGGTATAAAGATAAATCCCAATACTGCATAAAAAATTGGATCTCGCATTGATGCTTTTATATTCTTTGCATAATTTTCTGAATGCCATATTTGACGGTTTATAAATTGTCTTAAAGTTTTTGCATTTCCAAGATGAGTTATACTCAGTGCGTTGTCTATGAGAACTGGTATGCCATCCTTAATTAAGCGGCTATGAAGCTCGGTGTCTTCGCCAGAAGATACTAATTCGTCAAAGCCACCAATGCAAAAAAACAGCTCCGAACTCATCATCGTACTTGCTCCAATTAGATGTTTTGGCAAGGTAGGGTTGCCTTTATTCTGTAGAAGCCAAGCTGTTTCAATCCATGAGGAGTTATTGGGTAATTTTGCACCGCCTCCGTAAGCACAGTTGGGGTGTTTTCTAATTAAACCTTCTGCTCTTTTAAGCCAGTTGTCATCCAGAAGGCAGTCGGCATCGATGAACACAAGTATCTCTCCTTGAGCCTTGTAGGCACCATAATTTCTTACAGCGCCAACATTTCCCTCCAGTAGCTGAAACACCCTTGCCCGCTTGAAGTTAAGTGCAATCTCATAAGTCTTATCCTGAGAACCATTATCTACAACAATCACCTCATACTGGGTACTATCATAGTTAGAGTTAAAAATGGATTGAAGACATGAACCAATATGATCTTCTTCGTTGTAGGCTGGTATCACGATAGAGAAATAAGGCGAGAAATTTTCTGTTTTTGTATGTTCATTCATTTTTCTTTAATTACCGATCGAAATTTACCATTGCGGCCACGCGGGATTATCTCAACTTTCTCAATGGAAACTCTAAAGTCGTTTCCGAGTCTTTGTTTGCAGTTAGAAATAAGAACACTCTCATTAAAGCTGGCCGATGAGCTCTTCACTAGTCTGATAATAGCTGAACCAGGTTGTTTTTGAACAACCTGTGCCTCTTGAATACCAACGACACCTTTAAAAATATGGTCAATACGACCAATCAGGCGCCCATCGCTGGTTTCGATGTAATCGTCAATTCTCCCGTTGATAGATTCTAGCTCTGGTGTGCCGACCGCCGGTAAAGATGCATCTATTAAAGTTGCCGTGTCACCTAGGTTGTATCTTAGTAACGGCATTTGCTTGTTGGTCAAAGTGGTAGCAACCAATCTGCCTGTATCAATGGAGTCTGTTCCTATTTCAACCTCTGTTATGCCTATTACCGGGTTTGTCTTATAGACGCCTGTTTTGTCTTGGCCGGCAAATATCACGTATTCAGCGGTACCGTAGTAGTCATAAACCGGGCAGCGAAATACTGATTCAATTTTTTCTCTTTGCCATTGAAGGAGCGTTTCAGAGTTCGTAATAATTGCATTCGGTTGAAAATCCGGCTTTGAATTGGAGTTTTGGTAGTGAGTCGCAAGATTATAGATTGCTGATGGATAACCGATCAGCTCGTGAGGCTGAAAATTGTCCAGCTCTTTCTTATAGTGAGGAAAAGTACGTTCATTAATGTGGTAACTTGAAAATAGTCTCTGGTTTTCAGCTAGGTTAAAGCGAGAAAAAGGCGGCCTCATGTCATCAGCGGGTTTGAGCATTCGCCCTGCGAAGGTAGCTCGTTTAGCGCCAAAAGGAACGCCATGAGTTTCTTCGTGATCGACCAGCAACGCCATGGCCAATTTGTAAGTTCGCTCATCGACTTCGAGTGCAAGCGGAGTGCCGGTGCTACCGCTTGTATGCTGGACCATAAAGGGTTTAAGTGCATCATTAGGCCGAAAATTATGACTTTGCTCCATTATTGTCTGTTTATTCAGGATTGGCAGCTTTTTTAGATCTAGAGTCGTCGTAAAATCCTTTGGGCTTAGTTCATGCTCGGCGAAGAGCTTTTGATAGTAGGGGATCTGGGCTGCGCAGTAAGTCACCATCTGGTGTAGGCGCTCATCCTGGAGTGCTTTTATTTTTGCTGCACTGAAACCCTTTACGTCTTCAATTTCTTTACGCAGCTCATGATATAAGCCTGTGTATCGCTTTTGATAAAGCTTGTACCCATACGCAGATATCAGAAAATTCTGAAGCAGTGGGGGGCAGTTAAAGTATAGTTTTTCAGCGATTTTCATCGTGAATTGCATCCCCATTTTCTGTGGTTCTTTTTTTAGCGGATAGATATTGATCTATGGTTTTTATTTTACAGACCATATCCATTGTAGATCCGGCATCTATGCCATTATTTTGATTCGAAGCGATAGTTTTTAGCATTCGCTCCTTAGACCAGATATCCGATTTTAGTGAGTGTATAGTGGTTTCGAAAAAGTTGCTGGCATAAAGGTGTTCATAGTTAAACCATCCTAGGCTAGGACGATTTTTCTTTAACTTGAAAAAAGTCTTTTCAAAAACTATTCGCAAAATTCTTGAAAGCTCTTGAATAATTATCGGCCGTTTGGCTTTTACCAGCGTAGCGGCCATAGGGAACTCCAGCAGGTCAGCGTTTAGCTCAGAAATGACGCTTTTGGTTAATCTATTTTGGATCCGTTGCTCAAAAGGAACGTTATAGGCCAGTTTTAACAGATCTGGATGGCTGAGAGGGGAGTAATAGCCTTGAAAAGCTTTCGCCATGCTTGGCTGCTTCATCATGTACTGGCGACTTACATGGTCATAGTTGAATTTCTCAATTGCAAACGAAAAATCGTTTGTTGCTTCCAGGTATGTATCGAGAGTGGCATGTAGACTATTCGTTAAGCTGACAGCCGTCTGACGAAATATTTGACTACCTTTTTCACTTGTAAACCAGAAGTGTTTTGGTGCTGTCGCATGCTTCTTTACATCACTTATGATTTTTTCTTTTGAAACTATATTTGGGCTGATCAAGTGCAAAGAATTAAAGGTTTTCTGGAAGCGGGTTCCTACGCTTGGAAAGCCGTTGTGGCCTCCTAGCCTGGCACCTATCACCCCACTGGCGATGGGTAGCTGAAATTTCTTCGATATAAGCTTGCTGGATAGGTGCCAAATGGGCCATAGACAGTGGCCGTGAAGCTCAATCATGTCATCAAGCAGGCCTGTATCTATTGTCATTCCTTTTACATCTTTAAAATAATGATCCGTTCGCGAGGTACCCGATAGTTTTTTTGCAATAGTGCATTCTCGGCTGGATATATCTCCGTGCGTATAGGCTGTCGTTATAGGTGACTTTCTAGGAGCGAGCAGTGTTCTTGAATCCCACCCTGCCGACATCATTAGAGCCATAGGGTGGTAGCCCTGCATGACGCTGCTAAGCAGTTTTGCAAAACTTTTAGCATTGGCCGATACCGTCTCTGAATTGGGTTTTCGTGGGGTTGCATCGCATATCCGCTTTTCTAGATTCCGGGATTCGGTGTGTACCTCTAGGGTTTGATTAGGCAGTGTTTGCTGAATGCCCTTTAAAAAGGTGCTTTCTCCTAACGTGTAGCCAAATGCAAGATAGCAGTGAATTGCGTCCCAGTCGGGCTGATCACTGTCTTCCACCAAGTTATCTAGCCGATTGGAGAGCGTGATTGCGGAATCACCAACCCGATAGTAAACAGGTTCAGCGCCAGCCATATCCGACCTTACAGTCAGTGTTTTATTTGCGGCAGAGTAGATGACTGATGTCCCGTTGACTGGCGCATTGAAATCGACGATTTCGGTGTCTTTTCTTTCACCGAAGAATAGCTCGAAGTCCCCGGATTCCTTTAGCTGGTGGCGGATATAGAAAGGATTGGCATCTTCAACCTGAAGTAAGGCTATGGAACGAGAATCCATAGGTTCAGAGCGTTGATCATCCCGAGTTTCAACAGTTACGAGAAATGAATTCGGCTTCAACATCTTTTACCTTCCTTAGTCCTTGAGCTGATTTTGGCAGCTGGATTCCCGCCCCATATGGCCCCGACTTCTTCGATGGGCCGAGTCAAAACAGATCCAGCAGCGACTATAGACTTGTCGCTGACACCTGCCATCACAACTGCGCTGTTTCCAATCCAGCAGTCCTCGCCGATTTTAACTTTCGTATAGTTGCCACCCTGGTGCTGGATAGGCGTTTGGGAATCGCTAAAGTTGTGCTGTTGGTTACCGCTCAGTATATGCACACCACTCCCCAGGAGAGTGTTCTCACCGATCGTGCACTTTCCAATATTGCATTGTGGGCCAATGTACACGCCTTTGTGAATAGACGTATCCCGGTGTGAAAACACTGTTAGGAAGCCAATGAGGATATCGTCTGAGGTATCCGGGCAAGCAAGCCGGTAAAATGCCGCGCGAAGGTAGATTCCTATTTTCCCTGGAAGCAGGCTAAGCGTTTGCGAGCACGTCTGGAATACGCCGTCTGGGTTACCCAGCAAACTGAGAAGTAGATAGAGCCCATAGATAGGCAGAGCCAGCAAAAGAAAAAGGTTTTTGATCGTTCTTTTTAATGTATGGCGCATGCTCAGTGTCGATCCAATCGAGTGTTTAGCCAGTGCCTCTCGTGGGACGGCCGAAAAGTAACTAGAGCCCGAAGTAGACGCCCACCAAGGCGAGACAGGAGTAGCTTCCATGTAAGAACCGGGGGGGGCCAATGCTGATGAGCGGGCGTTGTAGCATCGCTAGCCAATGAATTTGGATTTTCTAGCAGTTGCGGGCCGTAATTTTGCATGAGAATAATGAGAATTCTGGAAAAATGGCTCTCTTTGCTGTGCTTGAGTGTTCCCGTATGTTCTTCCAGCCACTTCTTGCCTAGCTTTCTATAGTGATCGGCGTTTTCATCGTCTAGTTCAGATGCCTGAAACATCAGCATCGCTTTTCGCACATCCTGGGCTACCCAAGTGTCATTTGGGAATTCAAGCTGACCCTGATCTTCCATAAAGGGGCGTTCATTGTTTAGCATCCAGTGCGTGTAACGGAGCACCGATGCTTTAGTATACTCATATTGCTCATCATAGCCGTTGACTTGGCGTTTCAAATAGAGGTAGCGAAAAAGGGCGGCAAGGAGCACAAGATAGGACCACCTGTTTTCAACGTCGAGTAAATCTCGATGATCGACTGCATCCAGAGGATGAATTGTTTTCCTGATAACTGCTTCTGCCTGTTGAAGCCATGACTCATTCTCGTCGAGTATCCAGGCGTCCAGGAGGGTGTTGAGGTAGTTCCCGGTACCGCGATTAAAGGGATATCTATGAGTTGAAACGCTTTTACCGCGAATCTTTTTTTTCAATGCTGGAATTTCTCTTTTCTTTATCGCTAGCATTTGCTCAAGAAAACCCCCTTGGCCTTCATGAAGAGCAGTGATCCAGCGGGCAAGCCCTAGAACGGCCTGTCGTGATCTTGGATTACCCGTGAGGTAATGATGGTAGAGGAGGCCGGTTGAATAGCAATGCTCTTCAGCTGGCCCGCCGCCGGTTTGTCCAGGGGTTGAGCTGGATCGGTTGTGACGAGAAAACGTTCTATGGGTTGCGGTATAGGCATCGAGATAGTGGTCTGTGTGCCAGAACAGGCCGTGGTTGTATTCCGCTCTATCCTCTTCAGTATGATATATATCGATGTCTACCACATGCCGGGCTAAATCATCCATTAGCTGAAACCAGCGCTGATCTCCCGTTAGGGCGAACTGCCTTGCGAACCCGTATATCGGATCATATTGGTTGTTGTAGTGAGATATGAAGAGAGGTTCCCCTTCCTTTTGGTAGAGGGTTTCATGATCTGCAAAAATGTCGCCAAAATTACGCCAACCAAATTCGTCAACAACCTCTCTTTTAGCAAAAAAGTTAGAGTCCCCGTTTAGCCCTTCAGCTATAAGCCCATCAAGCGTGCTCGGCTGAGTATTGGCCGTGAACCAAGGGAAAGCTTCAGCTTGCTCATAGCTTTCAGCAGTGATCACGGGTGTGAGCGGCGTATAGGCTGTTGCCGGAATACTGTTATCGGAACCTTGTGCCATCATGAATCGGAGGGTTTTCTGTTCACCGCCTTGAAGTTCATAGGGCTTTTTTGCATCTTTTGGGAACAGACCGATCGTAAGCATGCTTCCGTCTTTACGGACACTCGTTGGAAAGTTTTGCCAGAAGCCGGGGATTGTCACGTCGAATTGCCCGCAATCATAGTCGATACTAATTAACGGATTGGCGCGCTTACCTTCCTGCACAAGTGCGCTCGAATCGAGCAGCTTGTAACCACGGAATTGGGTGGTGACTTCACCATTGCAATCTATATGGTTGCGGCTTTGCCAGTTTTCGCCTCCGCTGGAGTCCTGGTAAAGGTTGAACTCGGGCAGGTGAAAAGTTTCAGATGGTTTATCTATTGCCTCTGCGGTTATGTGAGCCTGGCTGTTCGCTGGTATCCTCGTTTCTACAGCAAGTTCTCTAAAGTATATTGAGCCCGGATCTCCTAAATCCCACAAACCGCCGGAGTGACGGGCTCGTTTGGGATTGTGGGTTGTCAGCTCAACCTGTACCAAACCTGTTTCCAGAAAAATACGCAGTTGACACTCAAACCGCCCAAGTAGATTGTTGTTTTGCTTTAGCCACTTTCCATTTAACTTCGCGTCAACAAAGACGGGACCTTGGCGAATAATTTCCCAGTTGGTTTCCGCTTTCGCTGTGCAGGGCAATCCAGTGGCGTCAGTCAGTGTCACTGCCGATGGAATACCAGCACCGTTTTTATTGTTTGCTTGCCAAGTCAGTTTGTCAGGTTTCAGGTCAACGCTACCTGTTGATGTTTGTATCGAAAAGTTGTCAGACGTTTGATTAAAAACAGGCTTGAGTCCAGTGGGAGAGGGGGCTTGCCGCTTAGCAAGCGTCAGTTCTATTTCGCTGCCAGGGTTTAGGCTGGCCAAAAAACTGATATGAACCCACCGAATGCTTCCGTCCGGCCAGTGAGCTAGGGGGTTAAATTGGGTGTTTACCGGTTGTTGGCCATCAATGAGTTCAAGCTGCTTGGTTGACTGTACTGCCCCCTTAGGCAGAGGAATTCCCAAGCTGACTGGCTCATCAATGCGATTAACGTGGCTTTTTTCTTCTAATCGAATAGTGATTTTTTTTTCCATAAATCTATTTACTGCCTAACTCCCTGTGTGATAGATAGGATAATCCGTTAGTCCAGCAACATAAAGCCACATTTTAGAGAGGCTACAGCTTGGTGGTTTTCATTTTCTGTGGGCCTAGTTTCCCAAGTGGATTAGTGAAGACCCATCAGCTCTTATTTTTTTCCCAAGAGGGAAGAAGCCGAATATTCAGGTACTCCGAAGAGCTTACGGATAAGAAATAAACTGTCGTTTTTAGAAATGTTTTTCTGGGCACTGGGGCTCCGTGACAGTGTTGTCGAAAAAAGATTTCCATGGTTTGTAAGGGTTAGAGAAAAAAGCACTCGCCCAATCAGGGAGCACTGTTGTGTTTCGTTAGAAACCATTAATGACAGCCTATCTTGATGAGTAATCATTAACACCGTATTTTAACCTTTTTAAAAATCGGTGTAATTTCTTATTGGAAATAATCATTTTCTTTAATCTATAATTGGTTCGCGATAGTGTAGAAAAACGATATTCCAAGCCTTCCTCCAGTGTCGACATACAGGGGTTACATGAACCACAAGGTTTTCCAAAAAGAGGTTGGTGGCAAAACCATGTTATATTTAAAAGGTCTGCAAAACCTAGTTTTTTCGATTCTTCCAGCATATCTAGTTTTGTTAGGGAAAGGATAGGGAATGAGAATTGACCATATAAGCATAAAAGGTCTTCATCTGATCTTTTGGAAATTACTCGGTTTCCATCACTATCAATTTCGGTATTTTCTAAGCAGGGAATATTGGTAAACCGGACTCGACTCTTATCTCTAGCGCGCTCGATAGAAAGCTCCATACCCTTAACTTGTTTTTGTTTACAGTATGAGGCTATATGCACGTATTGAGAGCCAAGCCAACCTTTTGATAATAAGTTTTTGTATGCAAGACTGAATTCTGGATATTCGATAATATCAGTTTGATTAATAACCTCGATTTCACGAACAAAAGATTCAGGAAAGGATTTGTTTACCTTAGTCCTGATTTCATCCATGGTTTTTAGTTCTTTTTTTAAAGAGTCTCTTTTAGTATCTCGTATATAATGGGGTTGTATTATATTGCCTGAGTGTGCAAGCTGCAATAGTCTAAATGTAGAGTCCCACCCTCCAGTCCATAACAATTTTTTCATTATCTGTCTACCTGTTTGAGCATCCGACGTTGAATAATAACCTGATTGATTTTTACAAAATATTGATACGTCAAATCAAATGTATTTTGGGCGAATGTTGTTTTAAGAAAACTTACTACTTTGAAAATACCTTAATCCGGGACGATAGCTCTATCGCTACCTTGTCCGAGTGGATGTACATCCGTGAGTAATCGAGAACATCAAGAATAGAGTAGGCTGTCAGGATGATAATCACTCCCTCAATCACGCCGTCTTGCGAAAAAAGGTACCGGGCAATGAGGTTGAGTGCTGCTCCGAACCAAAGCAATATGGTGAAACCGGTATAGGACGTGCTGGCTACTCGAATGCTCGAGATATAGGATCGGATTCTTAGTCGCGGTTTCGTTTTCTTGCTGCCTTCACTGGGCACGGGGCCTGTATGCGCTGGTGGCTCTTGCTCCTTTGAAAGATTGCTTCGCATCATTTCACGTTCGAGCACCGGATACCGCGATAACTCTTCCGATAATATGTTTGCAGGCAGTTGGGCGAGCAAAACACGAAACCGGTTCCAGATGTATAGAACCCACACAGCTAACCACGGCCAAATCTGACCTGTATCGAGGTATAAGCCGATAGCCAAGCATGGAAATGTCGCAGTTTCTACCAGAAAATGATTCCAGCGATGCAGTACTGCGCCGTTTACGCTGGCTTTGCCATAATGCCTTGCAATCTGGCCATCCACGTAATCGAGCAAGTGGTGGAGCAAGAGAAAAGACGCACCGAAAAAAATTCCCCAAGGGCCCAGGATCATCAGGGCTGCACCGATGAGGCCTGTAATAAGCATTAAAGCCGAAGCATGATTTTCAGTAAGCCCCAACTTCAGGAAAAGACAGGTAACGCGCAGAGAAACAGGTAGTCCAAACCAACGAGTGAAATAGTCTCCTCTTTCTGAGTAAAGAGACCATTCTCTTGTTTTGAGAGCAGAGAATTCGTTATTTTTATGCATTCAGAGAATCCCTTCACTAAACCAATTCGCCTATAGAAAAAGATGGCGGAAAGGCAGAAACTGCCTGGCTGACCAACCAGCGGTATAGACGCTTCACTTTTTAGCATAGCAAAAACCGAAACGGTTTTACCGTTTTTTCGGATTTAATATTCAATTGTCGGAATAATTTACGCAGCTTGTTTTCAATCTGTCGCAGACTTTGTTTTTATTTCAAAAATGCTTATAGGCAGGTATTTTAATGTGATTTTGATCTAACTTGTTTAGATAAATAGTACGTTAAACACTGCATGCCGTTACAGGCGATGCGTTTTTAGTATTTTAGTGTCGAAGATACTTACATCACCAGCAGTAATCTTATTTTAGAAAATCTCTAAAGTTTTTTATGTTGTTGAAATTTGGGTGAATTGTTTACATGGCACGGAAGGTGCACTCCTTATTCATGCGGGCATGCTGATTCGAATTCC
>JABXHG010000511.1 GCA_013393545.1 Alteromonadaceae bacterium
ACTGCAGCACCTTTATCAACCGCATCGTTGACGTGCTCGTCGACTTTCCTACCCCCGTCTTCGTAAATCGGTGGGCAGTGATTGACATGGGCCTTTTCGCCATCACCCAGGTGGAGTTCGCTATGAATGGCAACGGCAAGCTTTTCACAGAAGGCATGGACAACCCTGGACTGCACCAGAAAACGGTTGGTGCAGATGCAGGTTTGCCCGGCGTTACGAAACTTGGCCGCCATCGCGCCTTCCACGGCGGCGTCCAGGTCAGCATCCTCGAACACGATAAAAGGCGCATTGCCGCCCAGTTCCAGCGATATTTTCTGCACGTTCTCGGCAGCCTGAGCCATCAGCTGGCTGCCCACCTCGGTAGAACCGGTAAAGGTAATCTTGCGCACCCTGGGCGACTGAGTCAGCGCCCGCGCAATGTCTTTGGCGCTGCCGGGAACCACGTTGAACACGCCCCGCGGAATACCCGCACGCTCAGCCAGCATGGCCAGCGCCGTGGCTGAAAACGGCGTCTGACTGGCAGGCTTGACCACAATTGTACAGCCCGCCGCCAGCGCCGCGCCGGCTTTGCGCGTGATCATCGCGGCGGGGAAATTCCACGGCGTGATCGCACCCACAACGCCCACCGGCTGCTTGGTGATGACGATACGCTGGTTGGCTTTGGCGGCAGGGATGGTTTCCCCGTAAGCGCGGCGTCCTTCTTCGGCAAACCAGCGCAAAAAGCTTGCTGCGTAGGCGATCTCGCCCTCGGCTTCCTTGAGTGGCTTGCCCTGCTCGTGGGTCATCAGCATGGCCAGATCCTGCTGATGTTCAAGCATCAGTTCGTACCATTTGAGCAGCAAGTCGCCGCGCTGCTCCGCCGTCATGGCACGCCAGGCCGGTTGAGCTGCATCGGCGGCATCAATCGCACGCAGGGTCTCGGCTTCACCAAGACGCGGCACGTTACCGACCACTTCGTGAGTGGCAGGGTTATAGACGCTGATTTGTTCACCGCTGTCAGCGGCGACCCAGCTGCCGTCGATATACGCAAACGGACAGTACAGCTGAGTTTCTTTTAGCGATTCCATGACGGACTCCAAACCAGATAGTGGCATTGAGGCATAAATAACCGTTGCCTTCATGCTAAGACGAAATACCGCGCCGAACCAAGGACGACAGCACAATTAACCCCGGCAGCGCAGTTATTCACCACGCCAGGTACAAAGGTAAAACAAGGATAAAGGGCCGGCCGTCAGCTGATAAGCGTCAGAAACTCCTGGCGTGTGGGCTGGTTGTTACGGAACGCGCCGAGCATGACCGACGACGACATGCTGGAGTTCTGTTTTTCCACCCCGCGCATCATCATGCACAGGTGCTGCGCCTCGATCACCACCGCTACTCCGCGGGCATCGGTCACCTCCTGAACGGCCTCGGCAATCTGCAGCGTCAGGTTTTCCTGAATTTGCAAGCGGCGAGCGAACATGTCGGTAATCCGGGCAAACTTGGATAGCCCCAGCACCTTGCCTCGGGGCAGGTATGCCACGTGGCACTTGCCGATAAAGGGCAGCAGATGGTGCTCGCAGATGGAGTAAAGCTCGATATCCTTGACCAGCACCATCTCGTCGGTTTGTGATTCAAACACGGCACCGTTGACGATATCTTCCAGCTTCTGATGGTACCCGGCGGTCAAAAACTGCATGGCCTTGGCCGCGCGTTTGGGCGTGTCCTGCAACCCTTCGCGGTCAGGATCTTCGCCCAGATGCTGCATGATCTGGCGGTAGTGCTGCGCAATTTCATCGGTCATGTGAAGCCTCGTTGGTCCTTTTATTCATCAACGCTTGAAAACCCCGCTCTGAACCTCGGCACTGCCGGGTTGGCGAGACGCAAAAACATGCAGCAGCCCGCCTGGCACTTCATTTCCTTTCCGCCACCGTGAGCCGGAACAACCCGGCCGGCTGCGGCAGAGTGCCGCGACGCGCCATCGGCAAAATCTCATAATGTGATATAATAGAGGGATTACTTTAGCCTTTCAGCAGTCACCAACCGCGAGAGACCGCTATGCCTTTCAGCAAGTCAATTTTTTTCACCTCGTCCCTACTCTCAGCCCGCTCGGGGCTGGGTATCGCGCTGGCGGCCTTGCTCGCCACCCCGTTATCAGCATCCGCCGCCACGCTGTCTCTGCCAGACGATGCCACCGTCGGCGTTGAGCTGGTCGATGCCATTAGCTTTGCCGATGGCGAAAATCGCCGGGAGGGCATTTTATTAAGGCCGGCTGATATTAGCCAGGCCTCACACACCCTGCCCGAATACTGCGTGATTGTGGGTGATGCCCAGCGCGACGATGATCGCGTGCGCATCACTACCCACGACGTTACCTGCATCGAAACCGACGACGCTGACAGCTCGATCTTTTCCGGCGAGCTGGACGCTTCCGTATATGGCGGTGACGGCCAGTACGGCCTGAGCTGCAACGGCGCTGCCTGCAAGCTGGCCTCGGGGCATGCCTTGACGCTTACGCTCACCGAGCCGCTCGACATCACCGAGCAGGATAATCCCTCGGCCCGGATCAACGAAAAACGCCGCCAGGCAAACGGCGAAGGCGTTGCCAACCCCATTCCTGCCGAACGTCCCGACCCTGAAGCCGGCAACGAATAAGCCGATACATTCAGGCCAGCCAGCGCGGCGTTTCAAGCTGTAGCCGCTGCTGCTCGAGCTGGCGGATATGCCCGTCCCAATACCCGCTTTCACCCAGCCAGGGAAACGCCTGAGGGAAAGCGGGATCATCCCAGCGCGCGGCAAGCCAGGCGCTATGGCGCACCAGCCGATAGCTGCGCAGCGGCTCAATCAGCTCAAGCTCGGCATGGGGAAATAGACGCTCTTCTTCATAGCCTTCACTGATTTCACTCAGTTGGGCACGCCAGGCGGCGGGTTCGTCAATGGCGAGCAGCATCCAGATATCCTGAATCGCCGGCGCCATCAGGCAGTCGTCAAAATCCACCAGCGTAAATGCTTCGTCACGCCCGAGAATATTACCCAAATGGCAGTCACCGTGACAGCGGATCATGTTCGCAGGCGCCCTGGCAAAGCCTTCAAGCGCCTCTGCCAGGCGTGATGTGACCGTTTCATAAGCACGCCGTTGGTGTTTTGTCAGCCAACCGCTTCTCAATACGTCAGCACTCGCCTCGGCCACATCTGACCCCAGCGCCAACTGCCGCCGATGGGTAAACGCCTGCCGGTCGGCCACCGCATGCAGCCGGCCAAGCACACCGCCCAGCGCAAACAGATGCGCCGGGTTATCCAGCTCCGGCGCCTGCCCTGCCTGTTGCGGAAACAATGCAAAATCAAAGCCGCCAAAATGGTGCAGCGTTTGCCCGCCAGCCAGGCGTAACGGGGCGACCACGCTAACGCCCGCCTGCAAAAGCTCGTGAAGGTAATTGTGCTCTTCCTGAATGGCTGCCGTTGTCCAGCGCGCCGGGCGGTAAAACTTGACGACCCAGCCACGGCGCTCGTCATCGCGGAACAGCAGTACGCGGTTCTCGTAGCTGTTTAACGCAAAAGGCTCACCGGCCGGATAAATCCCGATGGATTCAATAGCCGCAACGATGGTAGCCGGCGATAACGCGCTAAACGCATGACTCATGTCCGCCTCCGCTTTCAGGTAAAAGCGTTATCTTATCAAGGCGACCCCAGCGATGTACGCGCTAACGCGTAAATAGTTACTTCCCGAGCACCAGCGTTGCGTGCCGCCAGTGATAGCGCATTGACCGTTGCCCCCGTGGTGACCACCATGAGCAGCATCTAGATGTAAAAAGGGCACTCTGGATATAGGTTATTGATTTAAAAGGAATAAATCCAGAGATAAACATCCAACACCTAAGGCACCACTCGCATCAGAGAAGGACCACAGGGACAACTCTGCACATTGATGGCTGGCCGTCTCCCACCAAGAGATCTTCAGCATCTGCTAATGCTCTAGATTCTACTTTAGGTTAATCACGAATCTTGAAATTGACCCCGAGAATGCATTGACCTAATTTAACCTTTCCTTGAGGACAAGGAACTAAGGAAAACGTCTATAAAAACGGAAAATGTTGGGAACAGGCAATGATTAGAATAGCAATATCCTTATTTAGCATGATGCTTCTCGCGGGATGTATGACCGTAACAGGGGCTCCTAGAGAAGAGAATGTTGTCTACAACGAAACAAGCACAGAGCAGGCAGGCTCCGCACTGTCAGATTCGGTCTCACTGGGAGAAGTTAGTGAATTCCCCGGCATGAGTGTTATTACATTGTCATTCAAAACAAACCCAAACCTTGATGATGATGAATTCAAAGAATTCCTGAGACAAAGCTTGGATAATGCTGGCCTTTTAGGTGAGGGTTACGTGCTGGATGCCAAACTTGTTGACAGCGACAATTGGGGACTTGGGTTTGATCTTGGACTAGGCGAGCTAACTAGGAACCTAGCTGTCGAATACACACTTAAAAATCCAGATAACGAAGTAGTATATTCAGAAGTAATCGTTGGCGATGGTGAAATCACTAATTACAACTTCTTCTGGCCTTACCACTTGATTGAAAGGGAGGCTGCTGAGAAAGGATACAAAGATAATATCAGGCAGCTAATTGAAGAGTTAAAATCATACGAAACTTAATATTTAGCCCCGCAAGTGCGGGGCTTTTTTCACTAATGTATTTTAACATCATACCCAAGAGCTCGTAGCCCCTTACTCGTTCTACCATTTCGAGGCGGACAAAGCTCTGGCCTTGCCCAACCAGTCATTTCGGATATCTGGTTGATACCAAAATGGGGAAACTTCCTCTTATCGCTATATGCTATGCCAATTCTATAGCTTTGTGGTCAGTTGGCTATAGCAGGATGCGGATCTGCCATCATAATCTTTCTGGCTTTTTTGACTTTATCAATAGCTTCATCTCGGTTTCGGGATGCACGATCACTCCGGCGATATCCGTAGATAAAAACAATCAAAGGAACTATGCCAACAAGCCCAAAAAAAACCAAAACAGAAATCATTATTAAAGCATCTGAAGAATTACTAACAATACTTCCTAATGCTGTTTCACGAACAATTTTCCTTAAAACATAGAACATTCCGACACCAGATATGGTGGCTAATAAAAACCACTGAAAAAGACCCATCTCATGCGATTTCTTAGAAAACTTATAGTTATCAACCAAAGCATCACTTGAAGAAAAGCTATACTTATCGCCGGTAGCATGGTTTTTCAGCCCTATTAACGACTGGGTTTTTCCGCTTTCAACAATTCCTACCGTGACTAAATTACCCTCTCTTAATTTTATCGTCTTATCATTGAGCATTATGGTGTGCTCTTTACCCTTCATATCTTTAATCCAAACTTCCCTTTCATAGTTGGTTTGGCTAGATATTGATATAGGGCGAATAGCAAATTTTCCTTCCGCATCGGTATGCGAACTGCCACCATGACCAGAAATGGTAGTAGTAGTAGTTTCATCAATCTTGACGACTTCGCCGTGCATAGGGTAAAGATTTAAGCTCACACCATTGTTCTCAACCACTTCCATGTTTACCCTCGCAATCATTCTTTTGACTTTTATTTAAAGCTTACATAGAAAATTAGAATTTTAGCTAATTCAACATTAGCTTAGCAAAAAGCAAGCCAAGCCTCAACTAGCACTTAAAAAATCATGAAAAACAACCAATTTCTTAATTTCTTCAAAGACTTACGAGAGCACATCCATCAACAGTCAATATGTCCAGCGATGGAATTCTGCACATTGATGACGTGCGGTTTACAGCATCTCCTAGAGTTTTCGCACAGCTTCCATAGGCAATAGCTGCTTTCACAAGCTCAACATGGTCATCACTTGATGGCAATACGTCACGAAGGTATGAGCCGTTGACCTTGTTTCCGTAAAACTTCATAACACCGCTTCTCCCTTTGCACCTATCTAAAACTTATCTATCTCGTCTGTATCACAGGCTTATCATCGTAATGAATCATATGCTCTGGCTCAGTGGCGATCCATACTTTAGTGCCCCAAGCTATCTGATCGGCTACTTGGGAAAAATCAGCCCTACTTGAAAACACTGAAACTAATACACTGGCAACCCCTGAAGGACGAAGTGATTCCTCAATCTTTATCTTTTCCTTTTCAGTTATTGGGCCTGAAACTTCAGCATACATAAAAAGGCACAAGAGTTTTCTGGAAGAAGAATAAAAAGCAGCATCAGAGCAACCAGCCAAATCGGAGACGGCCTTCGGAAGCTCGGCTAAATCATCATAGAAAGCCTTAGTTGAAGCGGAATCTTCCGAACGATCGCCATATATAGCTATGCCGCCATATTCTTCAATAAATTTCCTATATAGCATACTGAGAGATTCATCAAGCAACCTCTTCCTTATATTATTCAATGCTCTCACCTCTCAGCCTCACATATCTAGTTAGCATCAGCATATGGAACGTATTGCTTTTCTTGAAAATACTCCACTACTGCCTGTCGATTCAAAAAGTGCCCAAAAATGAAATTTTCATAGAATGGAATCAGCTTCCTTATATCAAACATTGCCTTATGGGCTTTAAAGGAAGACTGCTGAATAGACATTGCAAGCTTATACTCTGCTGGATAACCATTGTTTCTAGAAATTTGAAGCCTGAACACTTCATTCAACAAAGGAATAGCACACTTAACAACCTCAGGCGACCTTCTCTCTTGAAGTTTGAAAGCGATATACACAGGCATCGCATCCAGAGATGAGTTTAACCCCCTGTTTTCAAGTATAGAAGATTTATGTTTTTCAAAAACTTTCCTTAAGACTGTAAGGCTAGTGGCCTTGAAATCAAAAATAAGATCAAGAACATCTTCGTTATGCACGGGGAAAGGAAGATCAGCAAAGACATGCCACTTCAAACCATTTAGCCTCTTTTCAAACTCCTCTTCTCTTGATAGCTTAGAAGCCATAACATGCATTGGATAAGCATCTACCCCATAGTTAGAAACGAAACCACCAATTGCATTATCAATGGTTAACCATGATACACGATAAGAATGACAAGCCATTATCGTATGAACTACCGTGTCATCAATAGCCCCTTTCAAAATATTAAGATCTTGAGGTAGATCAGCTTCAAGAATTTTAGTGTCGTCAACGACTGTGATTTTAGACAAGACCTCATCAAGACCTTCAATGAAATCTTTGAAATCTCTCTCTATATCCTCCCCTTGAGTTCTGACTAAATGCCCACTATCACTGAGGCCAAGTGTCATATATTCTGGAGATGTTATAGTGTCACGAAATTCTTTCAAAAGCCTTTTTGTTTCTTCCGTAGATTTTATATTTTGTCTACAAAAGCTTTTTGCCAACCCCGTCAAGCAAACATAAATAATGGTATAAACATCCGCAATGTATTCGAGCGATTCTTGCCCTGGGCTCTCCACAGGAAGTATCATCTTAGATATTGACGGATCTACAAACAACTCAAGAGCTGACTTGCATACTCCTTGAGAGTTAAGTGCATTACCTTTCATTAGCAATGGGATATTCGGGTCAGCGAAAACCTCTTCACTTCTACGGGGTGAAAGCCTCCTGAGATTATCTTCCATAAAGGCAACAAGCTCATCGCCACCTTCTGGAACTTGGAGCATAAAAAAAGCATCGCTTCCATCATTCATTTCTTGTCTGATCTCACAAGAAATTTGAAATGCAGCAACATAAGGTGGAATTTTACTGTGAAGAGTTAAGTCTTCCACCCCGCTCTTATCCATGCTTCCTTCACTAAGAGCCATAAGTTTTTCTGCCAAATCAGAGCTTGCTTTAAGCACATACTGATTCGGCGGATACTTCTCGCCCTCTACTACAATGGCTTTACTTGACTTGTTCCCTTTATTGAAAGCAAGACCAACAACAGCATCACCAACATTTCGAGAGGCGGGAACAAATTGCTCTGCGGTTTTATTCGACATGCTAAAACCAAGGTGTAAACCACTTACAACCTTAGAAGATCTTACCGGATCTCTCAGGAATAAATCGACAACCACTTCTTCAACTTTTGAAAAGTTTACGAAATGATACATCATTGCGAGCAATTGAATTGAGTCGTCATCACCTATACTGATTGCGGAAATATCAATACTATCTAAAAACTCACCAACCGCTTTACCAAGGCTTAACAAGACTCTCGCTTTCTGCAACAGAAACTGAGTAGCAGTTGGTTCCAAACGAATAGCTTGATCAATTGAATTTAATGCTTTATCAAGCTCACCCTTATTGGCTTCATAATGAGACTTAAGGGACCAGTAGAAGCTAGAGTCTTGTGCATCGTTGTGTAAATCTGATATCAGCTTATGAAAGCTACTATACTGGCTACTATTATATAAAGCGATAAGATACTCTCTCATAATAGGCGAGAGCCACGGATCTTCTAAAGCGAGAGGGCCTTCTAGACACTTACAGACTTCACTGTACAGTTCGTGACGATGTAGATTTCTGGCAAGCTTAATAATAAGAAATGGATTTATTTGCTTAAAATCACCATCAGAATCATAAAAATCTTGAATAAGACCCGGGATGTCTTTTTTATTTCTTAACCGAAACTTTTCTGACGAAGCGGAATAGAGCAACAGGCTAACAAACTTCTCAATAGACTCATCATCATTATCTATCGAAACTTCCTTTCCTATGAGCTTATCAGCCACACTACTATCTAAATAATCAAGTGCCAACAAAACATCGACCACATCCAAAACATCTGCTGAAAGCACTTTCCTCTTCAATTCATTTCTTTTGCTTTCACTTTCGCTAAGCAAAAATCCTTGCTTGATATCATCTTCCAAATAACTATAGTCTTTGTTCTCAGTTGCATACAACAAGGCGGAAAATTCTGGGAAGTCCTCTTGCCACTTATCAACATATCTCCAACAGATATCACTGAGCTGTTGATCTGCTGAGGCGGAGTAAGAAAGAATAGGCACTGCAAGTTTAAATAGCCGCTTGTCTCGCCCTTCAGATTTAACTATCAGCTTATGTATATTATTGCAGAGCACCAGTATTTGGTCTTTAAGCCTCTTTTCTACAAACCAGAATGCTCGGTCGTTAAGGTCGAGACTTATTTGCTTACACAAAGCTTGTAAATAGACCACTTCAAAATCGTGATCTTTATAGGTATTTTTAGCTTTTCCGGAAAGCTTTAATGCAGCACTAAATTCATCAACTCTAAGCAGTCCTCTGATGATAGAAAGAACTTCTACATCACTACCGGTGGGTTCTGTTCCAGTGGCTTTTAGCTCATCTTTACTAGCCAAAAACTCTAAATACTGACACCTGGATAAAAAGCCTGCATCCTTTTCACTTTTATATGCTTGAATAGCACCTTCTTCGTCATCCAGTATAAGCCTGACTCTAATCAAAGATGCCAAAAACACATCCTTAATTTTTGGAGAAGTAGAATCAGCGAGAGCCCTAGAGATTTTTGGGTGAATAGCTCCTGCTTCAGACTGGTCTGTTAAACCAGAAATAAGCTTTAAAGCTTGTAAGTAAGGCTGAGATTCTTTGCCAAGCCTCCCTGTGCTCTCTACAGTATTTATTCTTGTCTTCGCACTATGGATATCGCCTCTGCCAATGTCAGAAAAAACCTCAATTGATATTTCTTTGAGGTCATCAGGCATTAAATCCTGTAACTGATATTTATTGCCAGCAACATTATCACCGTCACCAGTGTGCTGTTGACTAGGGTGATTGCTGTCTAGGAAATACTTATTCCCCGCGACATTATCTCCTTCGCCTCCTCTGACTCCAAATAGCGAATGAGTCATTTTTACAATGCTCTTAATCATTAGCAAATCCTTATGCTAGCAATACTTGTCGCCACCAACGTTATCACCATTTCCATAGTGATACTGATTGGTTATATTTTGAACATTTTCTTGTTTGATAGTATTCAGTGTCTTTACAAGCTCAGGGTATTTCTCCATCCTTTTTCTTATGCCCCTCTCACTGAGATCCTCTAACTCCTCACTTTGGTCTAGCTTGACAAGTTCTTCAGCTATCTTTTCAAGTTTCTGCTGATCATCATTGACTGCTTTAGCAAGCTCCCTCACTAGAAAATCCTTCGTAAGGGATACCCCCTTTTTCGTGCATTCGTAAACAAGATTCGCAACGACACCTGCTGCAACACTCTCGATAAGCATGTCTTATTCCCTTTGATACTTATTGGTTAACCATACACTCATATTAGGGTTATTTAGGAATGACTGCAATGAGGGGGGGGGGGCAACACCTAATGCGAATAAGCATCTGATTTTTATAGACTTTATAAGAGCTAAGAAGTGTGGGTATAGAGTTGCACCCTAGGTAGCGGACATCACATCATCAATAATCGCAATGCGTGCCGGCAACCTCTGCGGCAACGCAAATGCGTCGATCAGATTGTCAAACCGCGCACGACGTGAAAGCGCGCGCTGGCTGGGCGTATCCACCTCGCGCGTCGCCGTCAGTACCGGCAAACCCAAGCGCGCGCCCAGTTGGTCGGCCAGCCACTGCGACTGGTTGAATCCACGCTCGCGGGCTCGCGCGGAATGCAAAGGCACCGGCAGCAGTGCCTGCGCCTGACAGCCGCTCAACGCCGAAAGAAACAGCTCGATGAGCAGCACGCCGGCTCTGGGCGATGCGTGAAACTTGAAGTCCTGCACCAGCTGGCGCACGGCCCCTTCATACCTCAGCGGCACATAAGCCGCCGCGAAATCCGGCGGGCTTTCCCGGCAATGGTGGCAAAGCCTCCGCGTATGTCCCAGCGGCTCGCCACACATGCGGCAGCTACGCACGTTCCAGGCTAGCTCCCGGTAACAGGGCATGCACCAGCTCCGCCCTGGTTCGGGTGTGCCCAGGCAAAAAGCGCAATACCCCGGCAGCACGCGATGCAGGGCTTTTTCCAGCGCAGCAAAACTGCGCGCCATGCTTGCGTTCATGAGCATACCTGCCTCCGCCCGCTTATCTGACACATTACCGGCTTATATCTTCCGTTGACTTTAGCCAAATAATTGGTAGTAGGTGCCTCGATTCTGCGGATGTGGTGTAA
>JABXHG010000512.1 GCA_013393545.1 Alteromonadaceae bacterium
GCGCTGCTGTTTCAATGACGGTTGCCAGCTTCGCTTCTGCTGACCACTGGTCTGACTTGGCTTTGGAACCCGGCACCGGACGCCCCTCTTCTCTGGCTTGTGTCCGCCAATTGTAAAGGGTTTGATCCGAAATGCCTTCCTGCCGCGCCAAAGCGGCTACGGTCATACTATGGGGCGGCGACAACTTCGCCAGCACGGAGGCTTTACGTTCTTCGGAATAACGAGGCACTATCAACACCTGAACGGCCCAACTGGTTAAAAATTAAGTAGTGCCAACTATCCTGCCAGAGGGGGATTGCACCCGATGCACGATACCGACCAACCTGCTGAAAAGTGGCAGTTTTCAAACCACTGTGTAACGCCGGGCAGGTCAAGACGGTCACATTCAAAAGTGCAGTCTTTGAAGCGGACTCGTTTCAGCTTACTCAGAATCACTTGATAAGTGGGTACGTCATCATTGCCGGACGACGCCGGGAAAGTTAACCCGCTAATTTCTATGGTGAACTTTTCCAGCGCGCTGTCGAGACGCTTGGCGGTACTCAGAGAAACCGAACTCTGCAAACCATATCCGTGCTGCAGCCATTCAATAGCATGGGCCTTGTTGAACATGGGGCTTGCGATTCTGGATTGGAGCTGGGGGAGGATCTGGTTGATTAGGGATTGCATACTAGCTTCAGGCTACTACCCCTCACATAAACCGCTGCCGTATCGCCACCGTCAAATCCGCCCGCCGGAAGGTTGCGGCTATGCGCTGCAGGCTGGCTTCTTGGCACTGTATGCCGAGTTGTTCCATGGCGTGTTTGGTGTTGGCCAGGGCTTGCAGGGTTTCAGCCTGCCGGCAAAGCCTCAAAGAAGTTTACCAACCACCGAAGATCACACCCCAATTATTCAAACACCCACTAAAATCTCGTTCCGCCTCCAGCTCCTCGCCCCTACCCTCACATACCAGCCGCGTTTGAGCTTCTTGCCCAAGGCCGCGAACTTCCCAGCAGTGGCCATCAGCACTTACCCAAAGGTATAGGTGCACAAGTGGGTCACCGTGGTGAATAGTCGTCACCTTTCGGTGAAGGTCTTCACGGCCAATGACCACATACTGCACAGGCGCGTTTTTGAAGGGAGGCAGCACGAACACCCAGTAATCCGCCGGGGAGTTTAGTAGCTTTTGGCGGCTGAACTTCCACCAGCCGCAAGCTACAAGATGGTCGTCGTACCGCCGTTTGTTGGCGTCTATGGCTAGGAAGTCTTTCGAGAACTTGACCTGAAGCGACGCGGTCTTTTTGTTGGTTTTGTCGGTAACGAGCAGGTCGATGCCTGTGTCTTTAGACGGCACCCATACGTTGACTTTATCGCCGTGCGGGTCTCGCAGGTGCTGCTCGATGTGGAAGCCTACCAGGTATTCGCCGGCGTGGATGGTGAATAGGGGTTGCATGGTTGTGTTTTGGGAGTCTTGTTCAGTTAATTGCCAAGCAAGATCTTTGAACGGCTGCACACGAGGGTTTACGTGCACCGTACGCTTGAAGGAATCCAGCTACCGACCGCGGCTTAAAATTCCTCGGGCAAACTGAATAGGTAACGAAATCGCCACTCTATCAACGAAAAATAGCAGAAGCACGTAAAGCACCAACATTAAAATTCCTATAATCAAGATTTGCATTACCACGTGCATACTAAAAACACCTATCGACAAGTAGCCGAAAATTGCCGAAATAAGCGCCGAAAAAAGAATAGGTCCAAAGTCCTTCACTTGCTCCTTAACGCCGTAATCGAGGAGCTTGCTCGAAAAATAGCTATTCGGAATATAGCTGAGACAAGAAACTATGATCTGTCCAACGATAACTGCTGTTACTCCATAGCGATACGTGATTAACAGCACCATCCCATGCATTGCTTTCTTAACCAGCTCCAGATAGAGAAAGAGATCAGAACGGCCTTTCACTTTTAGAATATTCAGGTTCACTGAGTTTAACGGTATCATCAAAGCTGCTAAACATAGCAGCTGAAAGTAAGGCACTGCCGGAACCCACTTCTCTGGTAGGACTATCTGAAATATCGGGCCGGCTAAAGCTGCAGTAAAAAGAATCCCTGGAAAAAGAGTAACGGTCATCAGAATCACGATTTTCTTATACCCCTGCTTCAACCGCGCATCATCGTTCTGCACCGACGCCAGAGCTGGGTATGTAACTGCTTGAATTGAACGAACCAATTGCTGAACAATTAGATCTTTGATTTTGTGGGCAAAAAAATACAGACCGGCAACCGGCGCTGAAAACACCTTAGCGATCACAATCACATAGAGGTTCTGAAAAACCGTGTCGAGCACTCCGGACAGAAACAGTTTATACCCAAAATTGTACATCCCTTTTACCGAGGGCAAGCTAAAATGCCGGGTTGGACGCCAACCTTCGACTTTCCAAAGCAAAGCGGTCTGCAGAAAAGCATTCAACAAAGTTTGACTGACCAGCGCCCATACACCCCACCCCAAATAAGCTAAGCCAACGGCGATCACACCGGAAACCAAGCTTGCCGGTAGACTGGCCTTTAGCTGGGCTTTGAAGTTCAACTTTCGGCTGAGGCTAGCAACCTGCACCACTTGAAACGACATGATGACAACAGAGAGCGAAGCGACCCGTATGAGATCCACTAACCGTGGTTCGTCATAAAAATCTGCTATAAGCGGTGCAGCTGCAAACAAGATGCCATAGGAAATCAAACCCAACACTAGGTTGGCGTAGAAGGCAGTGGCGTAGTCCTCTTGAGTGATGGTTTCCAGGCGAATAAGCGCTTCTCTAAACCCTGAATCCATCAATGATGTTCCCAAGGCAAGAAAAACGGCCATCATGGCCACCAGCCCGAAGTCCTCTGGCACGAGAAATCGAGCGAGTAGCAACGTAACAATTATGCCCACGCCACGTGTGGCAATCTGCTGGCTAAAATTCCAAAGGACGCCGGAGGTTGTTCTAGCGGTTAATGACAATTTTCACCTAAAAAATAATATTTTTTATTTACGTTGAAATTAAGCAACCAAAACTTATTTAGGCTTCAACGATCTCATTTATCAGATTTCTTGTCTTACTGATCGCGACATCACGCCCTCTAACCTGCTTTAAAAGCACTTTATTCACTGCCTTCTCTTCATCTGACAACGGAGACCCTAATAGCTCTGGTGATGTCTCGATGTCAGAGAGACTATTAATAGCTGCACCTTTTGATTTATATTCTTCATAGAAAGGGTTATTTTTATCTAAGAAAACTCTAGCTCCCATAAATAAAGCTTGAGCGATATTATTGCCAGCTTGCTGCCTAATATGATTCATGACAACATATCCGCACGATTCGAGAATTCTTCGATAACTATCAGAAGAAAGCATATCAGTTAAAGGAATAAAACGATCACCAAATAACTCTGCCCCTTTCTCACAAACCTTGGCGCCATAAACCATATCGCCGTAGCTCAGGGGAGCGATAATCTTAGCTTTATATGAAAAAAAACTTTCATATTTTTTAAGAAGATACATCGAGTCTAAATGATTGTTAGTTTGCGCGGCGCTGTTCCCTAAAAGTATATTATCGCCTAGCTCAAATTTTTCCCCAAACTCTCCATCAACTAGATCAGCGCTATTCCCATAGTTCCAATCGACATACTTCGGGCCCCAACCATTCATAACGCCTAACACCGAGTAAAACTCAGACTCTAAAACCGGACAAAAGTAATCCACTCTATTCAAAAGCTGCTTTTTCTTGTCCAATGAATCCCATCTCAATAACTTCTTAATAGCTTTCTTGCCAGATTTCAGCACATAACCAGAATTTCGCTCTTTAAGCACAGTCAAATCACGAGCGACGGCTTTTGTGTGAGGCTTCAGCATCGCTTCCTTGGATTTAAAAATTAAATCATAGTAATCGAATCCCATACCAATCCAAAAGACCTTTAGACCAGACCGACATCTATTGATAACTCGTATCGAGAATGAGTTCATGCCGTGAACTAAAAGCGCATCATACTCATTGATAAAATCAACAAATGATGGCTTTAAATAATCATACTTACCAACCCGAATTGGTTTAATCTTTTTCAGATTCTTTATTGTTTTTTTCTTTCCCGGAAGAATGAACTCATTCTGCCCAGGTAAAACAGCCTCAAAAAGTTCGTATGCAGAGTCAGGGAACTTTTCGTCAGTTATTAGGTGGACCAACCTTGGATTTTTGAGTTGACTCTTATTAAACATGATAGCCTATTCGATTTAAAGCGCCTTCTGCTTCAGCAACAAACTCTTCAATTTCATTAGTTGAGAGATCGGTTTTATATCTTCCTACACTGGAAATGGCAACAGGCTCAAACGTTTTACCTTTCCAAGCTTTAAATTCTTCCGGTTCATCATTATTCTTATAATAGTCAAGCATTTCTTCTGAGTAGTCTAGCTTTAAGAATTCGCATACCTCAGACAATTGTTGCTTTGGATCTGAGACAAGATCTTCATACCTTATATACTTCGCTCCTCGCTTTACCCAATAAAGCATGACATCTACCGAGCGGGACCACTCAAAAGCAATGTCCCGCACACTAGTTTCAAGTTTTGGCTTATATTCAGAACTGATTTTTTTGCTGTCTAGCTCTAAGTAGGAGCAAGCCACATCTCTTCCATCCCTGACAATGAAAACCTTGTCGCACCCAGGAAATATTTTTTCTAATTTGTCAACGCTGTTGATATAATAATTATTTTTATCACCAAATAACGCAGATCCTTTCCCTAACTTTTCGGCATATCCCCTATAAACTTCGCAGACCAGATCTTGATAGTTTTTTGGCGCAGCTCTTTTGATTGACCCTAAAACATCAGAGAATTCCAACCCCCACGTTTCGAACTTACGAGATTCAAAAACTTTTACTATAAACCTTTCGTAGTTTTTTTGGCTCATTTCTTGGCCAGAAAACTCGTCGTACAGCCACTCCGCAAATCCACACTCAGGCGGAACTACAACTTCTGGATGATTATTCAGCATCAAACGAAAAAGTGACGTGCCGGATCTGGGGTTACCTAAAATAAAGAAAGGACTAGAATAACTCATACTATTTTTTGGCTACCTTCAATTATAATAACTACGTTAGCCCGGAGTGCTAGTAAATTGCCAAGATTCTCAACACGAGCTCCTGTTGAGTGGTTTTGAGGTCACTATAGATGGGTAAACATAATACTCTGGCAGCAATTCCTTTTGAGGCAGATAAATCCGAATTCATATCCAGACACTCCACTGATTCCAGCGACGGGTAAAAATACCGCCTCGCCAGCACGCCATTTTCCTTCAACTTGGCCGCTACTCGCACAGCCTGTTCTTCGCTTTCAAACACCACCGGGAAGTAGGCGTAGTTGTAATCCAACGCTTCCGGTTTCGCTTGAAGCTGGAGGGTCTGGCTCAGCGCCTGTTCGTAGCAGTTCCATACAGCGGCCCGGGCTTTCAGGTTTTCTTCCATCTCATCCAACACACACAAACCCATCGCCGCCTGAAACTCATTCATCTTGGCGTTGATGCCCAGCTCTTCAATGCTCTCCGGCCCGGTGATGCCGAAGTTGATCATTTTCTTCGCCCGCTCCAGGTCTTCCTTGCGTTTGAAGATTATTGCCCCGCCCTCACCTGTGTGGAACAGCTTGGTGGCGTGGAAGCTGAGGGTGGCGGCATCGCCGTGCTTGAGCAGGCTTTCGCCTTTGTAATTCACACCAAAGGCGTGGGAGGCGTCGTAGATGACTTTCAGGTTGTGCTTTTGGGCGATGGCAGTGATGGCTTCTACATCGCAGGCGTTGCCGAATACGTGTACGGGTACGATAGCCCGGGTGTTCGGGGTAATGGCCGCTTCGATGTTGGCCGGGTTCAGGCACCAGGTGTTCGGGTCTATGTCTGCGCATACCGGCTGCACGCCATCCCACTTCAGGGAGCTGGCAGTGGCGATGAAGGTAAACGGGGTAGTGATGGCTTCTGGCTGGGCGCCAGGAGTTGCATCGCTCACGCCCAGGGCGCGGTAGGCGATTTGCAGGGCCAGGGTGCCGTTGGAAACCAGCAGGAGGTTTTCTACATCCAGATAGTCTTCCAGCTTTCGGGTCAGCTCCTGCACGAGGGGGCCATTGTTAGTCAACCAGTTCCGCTCGTAGATACCGTCTATGTAGCTTTTGAGCTTTTCCCGGTTTGGGAGGTAGGGTTTTGTGACCGGAATCATTTAGTGTTGTCCAGGTTATCTAGTCAGTTGCACAAACTGTGCGTTTCTGAGGCTTTTTTCCCCCGTAGGCCTTTTGAAGCCAACCGCCTCGATAAGGCAACGATAAACGCCAGAGTGGGACACGATTAAAAGGTGTTCGTAGGCTTCTTCTACTTCTTTGATCGCCCCCAGCCTTTCGGCCAGATTTGCCAGTGATTCAACCTGAGCCGAAGCGTTCATTTCTGCCCGTTTTGCCTCGGTTTTCCTCAAACCTTCATAGGGACCGAAATCACGTTCGGTTAGCCAGTACTCAACTTGTACCGGCGGGGAATGCGGGTGATGTTCGGCGATGATCGTTGCGGTTTGCCGAGCTCTGATCAGCGGGCTCGTCAGAATTATTTGTACCGGCAACCGGGCAATCTTTGTTGCCGCGGCTTCCGCCTGCTTCACCCCAGTTGAGTTGAGGGGGAGGTCTTTTAGCCCCATCCACTGGTTTCGTTTGTTGTAATCGGTCTCGCCGTGGCGAATGAAGTAAAGCAAGGCGTGCCACTGATAGCTAGAAAAGCAGTGCTTGATGGATTTGGTGATCGGCTGAGTACTTTTGTTTTAGCCAGTCAGCCAACACGTCTGACAACTCATTGCCTTTTTCTCGAAGCTCGCAATAGGGCTGGCTGCTATTTCGGTCTTCTTTGCGGAGTTGCTCAAGTGATTTTCGCGTTCTCGGATGAGAAATTTGCTCTAAAAAGTGCTCGTATAACCTCAATACTTCCCGGGTTTGTGTTAGCTCGTGAGAAGCCCTGTAGATTCTCTCAAGTCCTTGGCAATCAAACCATTCACTGATTTCTTCAAGCGTTTGCTGTTGGGCCAGGTCGGCAGTCTCGGCAACGGCAACAATGCCGCTGAAATACAGAATCTTGCGAGAGAACCGGAGTTTTACCTGGCGCAGCCCCCACCCTTTCTGTTGGTCGCTGACCTTGTATTCAAAATCTGTCGCAATGGTGCGGTAATACCGAATGATGTCGTTCAGTAGGAACCGTGCCAGTTTGCCGTCTGAGCCATTGGGTTTTATGTAGCGCGCTAACAAGTCCCGCCGATACTGATGAAAACGTTCTTCGCCATACAACCAGGTGCCTTCCAGGAGAAATAACAACCGCCGGGTAATGTCCTCGTTGGTGTCGTCTTTGCCACCGATGTTACTCAGAATATTTCCTGAATCCGTTACTTCATTCTGCCCAAACGCTGCCCAAAGCCTGCAATAACAAGGCTTGGAGCGATATAATAGCATCTGACACCCATTCACCCAGTTAGTGCTTTCGGCTCATGCGTACCTTCACTCTCCAGCAATCCCGAACCGAAGTCTATACACCCAACGGCGGGCTGGCCCTGGTCGGTCATTGCCTGAACCGGCATACATCGCTTACCAAAACCGCCCGCACCGTCGCCAAGCGGCACGGTATTCCGAACATTGAGCTGATCCGGACCTATCTGGGGTTGATCACGCTGGGCAAGAGTGACTTCGAGGCGGCCGAGCCGGTGC
>JABXHG010000513.1 GCA_013393545.1 Alteromonadaceae bacterium
AACCCAACGAGGGATTGTTGTCGAGGGTGGCGAAGCGGGGGGCCAGGCACACGCGTGGGAATATCTGGCGAGTATTCAGGCCGTGGCGGACGGCGTAGGTGACCAGTTCGTTGAAGGGGGCCACGCGCATGGCCAGAAAGGTGTTAGAGAACAATTTGATGGCTTCGGCCTCGGTACTGTCGGTGAACAGCACGGGCGCATCTTCTTTTACCGCGCCCTGCCTCAGCAAACCGGCAAATACTTCGGCCCGCTCGGAACGCTCGCCAACAATAATGCGTGACGGGTACAGGTTGTCGTGCAGGGCCTTGCCTTCGCGCAGGAACTCCGGCGCGAAGATGATGTTGCCGGTTTCAAATTGTTCGCAAACTTCTTTGGTATAACCCACTGGCACCGTGGATTTGATGACCATAACCGCACCCGGATTAATGGCCATCACATCCTGAATGACTGACCCCACCGTTTTAGTATTGAAGTAGTTGGTTTGCGGGTCGTAATCGGTGGGTGTGGCAATCACCACAAAATCCGCACCCTGGTAGGCCTTCTCCTTGTCCAGCGTGGCGGTAAAGTTCAGCTGCTTGTTCGCCAGAAAGTCGGAGATTTCCGCATCAATAATCGGGCTTTTTCGGTTATTCAGCAGCTCGACTTTTTCTGGATCAATAACCAGCGCAAACACTTCGCTGTGCTTGGCCAGTTGCCTGGCGTTGGAAAGGCCTACGTAGCCGGTGCCGGCGATGGCGATTTTCATGGGTATCCTCATTTGCTGCCCCTGCCTTCCGGACAGGCAAGAGTGTATGTTTCTAACTCGAATAGTACATGCTTTTCATTAACGCCAACATGGCGAGCGCTGCCCAGGCAATCAGTACGGCCGATACGTTTGCTATGGCATCCCAGACACTGAAAAAACGTGTGGGTTGTAACCAGTTCTGCAAAAATTCCGCTGACAATGCAAAAACCAGCACGGGCAGCCAGAAAGCCCACCATGAGCACGTGCGAAACGCGAGTCGGCCGGTAACGCTCACAGCGCCAAAGGCGAGAAAGTGCATTAACTTGTCGGAATTTTCAAACTCTGCACTTGGCGGCGCAGCGGTGAAGAGCCCCCAGACTGTTAACGAAAGGCATAATGTGAACATCAGCCTCCATGCCCAAGTCTTGGTGCGGTAGATCAATGGAAGGAAGCCTGCGTCATGACTTGCTTTAGCACTGCACAAGTCTTGTCTATTTCTGCCTCGGTTAACGTTGGGTGCACCAGAAACATGAGGCTGGTTTCTCCCAGTTCCCTGGCGATCGGCAGAGGGTTTTCAGGCTGCCAGCCTGTTCCATTAAAAGCAATCTCTAAATAAACTTCCGGGCAGGCCCCCGAGAAACAAGGCACGCCAGCTTCTACCATGGCCTGTTGTATACGATCTCTGTTCCAGCCTTCCGCCAGCTGTTCCGGCTCTACAAATACATAACACTTGTAAGCAGCGTGTTCCACGTGCTCCACCACTTCCGGCACGCGTAAGCCGGGTAATTCACGGGCGGTGTGCCAGATGCGCTCTGCATTGGCCAAGCGTTGTTCGTGCCATTCGGGCATGCGCTGCAGTTGAATACGGCCGATCACGCCCTGCATTTCTGTCATTCGCCAGTTGGTTCCGAAAGTGTCGTGCAGCCAGTGGAAGCCTGCGGAATGCTCCTTTTCATAGACTTCATGCCAGCTTTTCCCGTGGTCTTTATAAGCCCACATTTTTGACCATAACGCCCGGCTGTTCGTGGTTACCATGCCGCCTTCCCCACCGGTGGTCATGATTTTGTCCTGACAAAAGGACCAACACCCCACGTGGCCGTGGGAGCCCACCGAGCGGCCCTTGTACAGCGCGCCATGGGCCTGTGCACAGTCCTCAATGATATACAGGCCGTGTTCGTCCGCCAGCTGCATGAAGCCATCCATTTCGCAGGGCCAGCCAGCCAGGTGCACACAGATTATAGCTTTGGTGCGCGGGGTGATGGCCGGGCGAACCGTGGCGGGAGTGATATTCTGGCAACGCCGGCCCACATCAGCAAACACTGGCTTTGCACCGGCTGTCACGATACTGGAAACAGAGGCGAGAAAGGTGCGGGGCGTTACAATCACTTCATCGCCCGGGCCTATGCCAAGGCCCTTTAACGCCGAATCCAATGCGACGGTGCCGTTGGCCAGGGCGATGGCGTATTCGGTGTTGGCGTAAGCTGCGAACTCGCGTTCGAATTCACGGCATTGCTGGCCTGTCCAATAATTCACTTTATTGGAGAGTAACACCTCGCGCACTGCATCGGCCTCTTCCTCGGTAAAGGAGGGCCAGGGGGAGAATGGTCCATTCAGCATTTAGTGCAACACCGTGTTCATTATGTATTGAATGTCGCGTCCGAGCGACCAATGGCGAATATAATTCAGGTTGATCTGTACTTTATCAGGCCAAAGCACTTCGCGGTTATAGGCTTCCGGGTTGTCCTGAGCCGCGAGCAGGGCTGCCTCGTTCCTGTATTTAATAGTGGCCGGCCCGGTAATGCCTGGCCGGATCAACAACAGGTCACGCTCTTGCCCCTGCAGAGTATCGGCAAAACCAGGCACATCGGGCCTCGGCCCGACAAAACTCATGTGCCCAAGCAACACGTTCCAGAGCTGCGGCAGCTCATCAATTTTGGTGCGACGGAGAAAACCACCAACGCGAGTGATTCTGGGGTCTCCCTGGCAGGTCACTGTTGTGCCGGTTTCGGCCGTGGGCAGCATGGTTCTGATTTTTACCACATTAAAAACCCGACCATTACGCCCTACTCGCTGCTGAGTAAAGAAGCCGTTGGAGCGGGTGTCTATGGTGGCAGCGAGCCAGGCAAGGAGAATGAGCCACCAGGTGGCGAGTAATGCCAAAACAGAAAATACCACATCAAACGTTCTTTTTTGAGCCGCTTGCCACCAACTCAGCCCTGCCTGGTGGGCGTTAGAGGTAACCATAACGTTGTAGTGTCTCCCCTACCAGATTCTCAAGACTGGCCACCTCGCTTGCGCCCAATGCCTTTCGCCCTTTTCCCAAACTCTGTGGCGATACTCGCTCTACCGCCCTCGCAACTTTATCAGGCGGAACATCCCGTCCCATGAATTCAAGAATCCGGGTGAGCTCTTCAACCGGGTGCTTCACGAAATCCTCGTAACGAACACGCACAACCTTGCCTTCCGGCATTCGGGAAAAAGCTTCTTCCGCTTTATCCACACAGCGTTGCCATTGAAGGGCGCAGACTTCGTTCAATGTGTGCTGCTGTAAAATAGTTTGCATACCGTCCAGAGCCGGCCCCCAAAAAGCCAGGCGGTTTTCTTTGGACAGCAGGCGATACACCCTCGCCCAGCAATACCGGAACCCGTAGTAAGGCAGATCCGTTTTCGGCACGAACCGCATTTTCTTCAGGATATAGGGAATCTCCAGTTCTGCTGTCCAGCGTTCTTTGGCGGAGCCGGTTGCATCGAGGCCATCACGGTAAATAAAAATGTATTTTGCCTCTGGCAGTACGGCATCCACAAATGGTACGCGTAATGAGTTGGCACAGGTTTTCTCTACAACGACTTGTGCGCCGCTTTCGGTGCCAAGTTCGGTAAACCACTGCCTTATGTATTTTTTTACAGCAGGTGTTGCCTTGCCGGGAGGTATTTCATCAGAAGGGTAACGAACGTTGCCATGGCGCCAGATGTAGTTGATTTCGTCGCACGGCCAGGTGGCGAAACCATCCAGTGAAGTGAGGACGTCGCGTAGCATGTTGGTGCCTGAGCGGGGGGCGCCGACTATAATAAGAGGCTGATAATCCATTAAATGTCTACTCCTAATTTCCTATAGACGTTCAAATACGCCTCTTGCACCGCTCGAATATCAAAGGCCTCTTTAGCTAATTCACTGGCCTTTCGGCCCATCTCCAACCTTAGTCCTTTATCCTCAAGTAACTGAAAAACGCGCTCAGTCATTTGCTCTACATTCCGGTCTGGAACAAGGAAGCCCGTTTGCTCATTACGAACAGCTTCTCGCACTCCGGGCACGTCAAAGGCGACGGTAGGTAAGCCTGTAGCAGCAGCTTCCATAACAACACGGGGCACTCCTTCTCTATAAAAAGAAGGAAATAAGAAAAGATCCGCATCAATTAATAGTGGTAATACATCACTGAGTGGACCGACGTATTCAACATCAGGGCATTTTTGTAACCGCGCCAGATCAACACGGTCTGGATGAGAATTTTCTTTCTCACCGGCCAAGACAAATTTTGCGGAGGGAAGTTTTCGGCGGATCTCAGTGGCGACAGCAGAAAACTCAAAAACACCCTTTTGTTTAAGCAGCCTAGCAACCATGACTATGACCGGACCTTTTGCATCCCTCTTCGAGCGCTCCACGAATGAGAACCGATCTAAAGGAACGCCAGATCCAGTTACAGTCATGGATCTATCTGAACTTATCCAACCATTATGCACAAACAATGACTCATCATCCGGATTTTGAAAAATAGTCAGGTTTGCGCGAGGGAGGGCCCTTCGGTAGCCCAAACTTGCCAGCTTTGCAGACATACCCCCAGAACAAAAGGCGTTTCCCAAACCAGTAATGGTATTAACAGTTATCGACGACCTATTGCCAATATTATGCATAGCCAAAGAACCCAGAATGATAGGCTTTGCATGGAAAAAATGAGCAAGGAGCGGCGAATATATTTCTATGATCTCACGCAACCTTCGACTGGCCATCCAATCTTTCAGCACCGAAAGTCCCCCGCGTCCGAATTCGGTCGGTTCTAATACTGCACCCAGCTCTACAAGCTTTCGACTATCCGAATCGTCAGCAGTCGCCAACACAACATGCCAACCACTATCAATAAATTTTTCAATCAATTCTCGACGAGAGCTATATAAGGCATAACCTCGATTCGCAGCAAAAAGAACAAATTTTCTCATAATATTAAAAGCCAACCTTGAGAGTTAGGACCTGCCTACAACCAAGCCACTCAGTCTAAAAACCCAAAAGTACGACGCCAAAAAAAACAAAAACCAAGAAGACTCAAAACCAAAAAAAATAAAAATAATACTTAAAAACAAAACACATGAATAATAACTGAAGCGAAAAAAATCCAAATCCCCCCTAACGAAATAACTGATACTTAATCCGTATTTTGGCTTAGATGCGTGCTCTATAGAACGGATAAAGGGGAAGACCAACAAAACAAAAACCCCATTAATAAAGGACACCTCAGAACTAAAAACCAGACTTGGAATTGATAGATACTTTATCGACGAAAGAAAAAAATATGTAATAATATTAAGCCTAGATCTAACAAGGTTGTGGATATAAAAAAACAACCCTCCCAAAACACACAAAACCCCAAATAAAAATAAATTTAAATCTAGATTAAAAAACAAACAAAAACAATAGAGTAAAATAAAAGCCAACACAGAAAACACTAATTTAACTAAAAATATCAACTTTAAATTAGGAAGGAATGCAGAAATTTCATCCTTTGGCAAACGATAGTTAGGATGATTCTCTCGACCGGTAACGACCACATCATTAAAAATATAACCAAAATCGTACAACGACTGCCAAGCAACAAACGAAAGCAAAAATGTCAAAATCACCGACAAAACTGAAAAGCTAGAGCTCAAGAAAACTACAAAAAAAATAAATCCGGGATAAAGAGCAAACCACGAAACAAATTCTTTTTTTGATTGTATTCTAGTATGTAAAAAATACCATCCGGGGAAAAAAACTTTTTTAGGGAAACTCACTTTCTAACAATCCTAGCATTAATGGGACTATTAACCTTCCACCAATCAAAATTTTTCTTACTCGAAAGAATCCAGCTTTCAGATGCATCTAAAACCATGGGTAAATCATCCTTGTTATCTGTAATAACACTATAGGAAAACCCTTCTCTGCGAAACCCGTTAACAAAGTTTAACTTTTGACCTTTGATATCACTTTTCAACCGACCGGTTGACCCTCCTTTTTCAGTCCACTCAAGCTCGGAAGCCAACCAAAAATCAACTTTAAAAGACGCACTTAGGCTTATCGCAGAAACAATCTCGGAAATGGTTCCAGAAACGAGCCAAACGTCAAAACCGTCGCTTATTTTGGAATCTATTATAGTGACAACATCGAGACTCTCTTTACCTCTAAGCCTATCCTGAACGTATTGCGACGCCATTTTCTCAAGATCTTCTTTATTAGCACCATTAAAAGCATTAATAGTCGAATCACGCCAAAGATCTTTATTTCCACCCAAATTAACTAACTTTGATATAACTTTACCTACAATCGTTCCGCTTAGGCCTACTCTAAAATATTTGAATATTGACCTTTGTCTCCAATACCATTTTGAGAAATCGTAAAGCGTATTAATGCGAGGGTACAACGTACCATCAATATCTACAATTATAACCTTTTTTTTCATACCAGATCGCTTACAAAATATCTAACTTAATCCTATCAAACTTTAAGATCAGCTTACCAATGCAATAATACCTTCCACTTTTAAGAACGCTTAGCTTTCTCTCTGCAATGGGTTTAATATTATCAGGAATGCAACCCCAATGTTTTTTATACAAGGCCTCATAGGCTAAATAGTTTGAATATTTAGATGTTATTCGCTCAGAATCATGCCCTACATCCATAACGTAACTCCGTAAATTAGCTCTTAGTGCAGGGCCGTACTTTTCAATTAACCTCAACCATAAGTCCTGATCCTGTAACTTACGAAGGTTAGGATCAAAACCACCAACGCCACGAATTCGCTCTAACGTTGTAAATACCTGATTTCCAGCCTGGTTCTCTAACACCATGTCTTTTAAATTTAAAACCTTGCCACTCAAAAACCTTTTCTTCAACTTTCTACCTTTCTTAATAAAGAAATTATCACATAAAAACGAGTAGCCAGGATCGAACTTATTTAAAAGCTGAACCAACCGATCTTTAAGAAAGTAGTCATCATCATCTAATCCGGTATAAAAAACACCAGAAGCATATTTTATACCATAATTCCTACAAACATTAGATCCCGAATTTTTATTCATTCGAATAACTTTAACATTAGCAAATTCCCGTGCTTCATATTTTTTTAAAACATCTTTCGTCATAACATCCGTAGAACAATCATCGACGATCAAAATTTCAAATGATTTATAACTTTGAGAAAGAACGCTCTGAACTGCACGGTCTAAAAGCACTCCGCGATTGAAGCTAGTGATTATAACGCTAATCAGGTCTTCCATAGATATATTATTTATCAGTTAAGGAAACTCTGAATAAGTCTCCAAGATCAAAGACAATGCGGCCATCGGTGTTTTTCAAGACAGTTGGCACTGATTTCTCTGTTTAAGCGACGTCTTTCTCTGCCGCTCTCTTTTCCGGATTCAATGTTGTTGAGTCAACGGGCTCACAATTCCTGATGGGGCGACGGCCCCATCGGCCTGGAGTTCTCTTTTTCGCCTGCTCCAGAACCCGCTGACGCTGGGCGAGGATAGCGGCATCCTCACCACTGTGGCGCTCATGCGG
>JABXHG010000514.1 GCA_013393545.1 Alteromonadaceae bacterium
AAGAAGGCGCAGGAGGGAGAGGGCGGGGGACGACGGAGGGAGTTGACGTGGATAATTAGACGACAGTCCAAGGTCGCCGCTGTGCTTCGGCGTTAGCTGGTAGTGCTTCGTACCTTTTGGGTGGCTGGGTGCTAATGGCCTTGGCCGAAAGTTGGCAGTAAAACCGGCAAAATTGCAGCGTAGCCAAGGCCCGCAAAATTGTCGTCTTGCTGGCAGCTCAGTCGGTCAGTGAGGCTGGTATTAACTTGGGTATTTGGGTCGTGGGGCCGTCCGCCGAAAGTCGGTTCTGGATCTGCTAATCTGAATTTCAGGTTCATTCACCGCATCGTTTGCGGTGGTTTTAATTACGGAGTATCGGCGTGTGCTGGTGCAAGGGCAGCGGCGTAGGCCGTCATGTTGGTTGCCCGGGAATGGTCTTCACAATTACCCCCAGCTAACCAGACGGTCAACCGGACACCAAAAGCTTACGGCTTTTGGTTCCCTCCGCTGGCGCTCCGGTGCCGGTTACCTAAGCGTTAATGGCAAAGGCTTCGGTCTTTTGGGTGGCTATGTGCCAGTGGCCTTGGTGCCGGGCTTGGCAGCCAAACCCGCTTAGTCTGGTGAGCACCAAGGCCGGCAGAGTCCGCGTCTGATTTGGTTGCGTCACTCAGCAACAGAGTTGGTAGGAGATTCGGTGTTCGCCGTTTGGGGTAGTCCGCCGACAATTTATTCTGGATCTGGTACCTTTGAGTACAGGTTCATCCACCGTTGGCTTGGTGGTGGCTTTAAACCAACCGTATCGGCGTGAGCCGGTACAAGGAAACGGAGTAGGCCGTCGTGGTCGTTGCCAGGGAGCAGGCAGTGTCAGTACCTGCCTTTAACCAGTCAATTAAGTTCGCTCCCGGCCAGAGGGCCGTCCGCCGGACGCCCCTTACGGGCCGCCGCTTATCTCCGCGTTAAATTTAAGGGAGCCTATGCAGGACACTGGATCGGGATTCGTCAGCACGCTGGAGTCGCTTGCCCAATCTTTCGTAGTTGCTTCGGTGCTTTGGATGATGTTTCTGGTTGTGGCTTGGCCCTTTGTTACAGTGTCGAGGCTGGTTTTTTACATCGGTTCCTTCGGATCTGTTAAACCAACTTATCGACAGGCCCTAGAGCATCAGGGAATCGTTGGTTTGGCTTTTCTCATTTTTGTGCCCCTTCTTTTCTATGTTCACATCGTTCATGGGGCTCGGCTCTATGGCAATCAGTCAGACTGAATTTAACAAGGCCAGGCACGGCGACGCCTACTACATTGCGGCTTCGCCTCCATTTCGTAGCCGCGCATGCTGGCTGGCGTTATGTGTTCAAGGACTCCATCTTGGAGAATGTAGATGGAAGATGATTTTGAAGTTGAGAGGCACCAGCAATACCGCACCGAGATACCGCCACAATCGGGGCGAGGCTTCCGAGTGCAGAAGGGCGAATGCTTGCGTGTGATTGACCCTGAGGGCCAACAGGTTGCTGACTTGTGGTCGTTCGTCGTGAACAGTGATGGAATCGATTGGCTTAGCACCTCGCAAACACGGGACATTACAGAGCGAATGTTTCCTATTCCTGGCAAGAGCTTTTACAGCGAACAGGCTAACCAGGTCTTGACGCTCATCGAAGACAACTCACCCTGTCCCCACGATATGCTCTTTCCTGCATGCAACCGTGGGCTTTATGAGCGTGCTGGTTTGCGGGGCCACCCGAACTGTCGAGATAACCTCCTGGGTATCCTGTCCAAAGCTGGTATTTCCCTTCCGATTGTTCCTGACCCGGTCAATCTGTTCCAGCGATCCGAGCCGCAACCCGACGGTCGGCTTGAAGTGATTGCATCAGACAATCCCCCCGGTGGAAACGTGCTGCTGCGAGCCGATGCTGATCTATTTGTCGTGATCACGGCCTGTTCCGTGGACTATCACCCAACAAACGGTGGGTGCTGTACAGGTATCGTCGTAGAGCACCAATGACTTGTTGCAGAGTCGCGGAAGGTGAGGTGCTGATGGGGTTCCCTACACATAACCAAGCCAAGCACGGCGACAGCTTTTCCGTTGGGGCTACGCCTTCACTACAAAGCTGCGCGTGTTGGCGGCGTTATGTGCCGTAAACACCTCGCGAAGCATTGTTCATCTTTATTCTTATAACAATTAAGAAGCAAGACAGAAAAGTATAATAGGAAGGGGTGTAGTTTTGAGTTCGGGAAAACATATCACTGTGCAAAATCAGATATCCACTATGTCTCCTGATGACTGGGAAGAATTTATTGAAGAGTGGATGAGTTACAAGTCATCTAGCTATTATGACTTTGAAAGACTTGGTGGAGCCGGAGACCAAGGTAGGGATGTAGTAGGCTATGTAGACAACCCTGTTGGAAGCAATACTTATATTTGGGATAACTATCAATGCAAGCATTACGCTGCCCCATTGTCTCCCGCAAAAATTTGGAATGAGATTGCGAAAATCTGCTACTACTCTTTTATGGAAGAATATCCTTTCCCGAGGAAATACTATTTTATTGCGCCATTGGGGATCGGTACAAAACTTGCCAATTTATTAAAAAAGCCTGATCAATTGAAGAAGCAGCTTTTTGAGAATTGGGATAACTACTGCAGGAAAAACATAACAGATATTGGTGAAATTGAGTTGACAGATGAGTTAAAGTCGTATATCCAAAGTCTTGACTTTAGTGCTTTTGATAAAATTGCCACTATAAAAATAATTATGGAACATAGCAAAACCCAGTTTCACGTCGTGAGATTTGGAGTCCAATTGCCAGAAAGGCCCATTACCCCAGAGATATCGAAAGACGTGAGCGAGAATGAAATAACTTACGTAAGAAAGCTACTTGCGGCATATGATAGCCATTCCGAAGAAGAAATTACTGAGGTCTGCCAGGCTAATAAATTCAAGGTATATAAGAATCATTTGCAGCGATCAAGAGAGGATTTTGCTAATGCGGAAACATTGCGGAATTTTTCTAGAGACACAATGCCAAACGGATCATTTGAAAGTATTCAAAAACAATTAAAGAACGGGATTTCTGACATATTAGATTCGAACTATCCAAATGGTTTTGAAAAAGTAAAAGATGCTGTTAGTGAAGCTAAAAAGCTTCAGCTCCCTATCACGCCATTAGTTTCTTGTATTACTGTTAATGATAGAGGCGGAATTTGCCACCAACTAGCAAATAGTGATGACGAAGTCATGTGGTGTGAAAATGAATAACTTGCCAAGTTTGTTTAACTCGCCCATGGAATCAGGACTGCGTAGTTTGACGCTTTTAGTGGCCGGGTTCCCTATGCATTGTGACCTTGAAAGACTGGTTATTTATGATTACCTTTTAGTTCACTCTGGAGATGTCGATGGCGGACCTAAAAGTATACATCCAGCCACGCCTCATCGGTCAGGCGAAATCTTAGTTAAGAGGCCAATTGTCGAAAGTGGGCTCAAAAGGATGATTGCTAAGGGATTGGTTGAAGCCAAATATTCTAAATCTGGCATCACCTACACAGCTACAGAAGTCAGCTCTCCATTCCTTGACTCGCTAGAGGCCGACTATACACGAAGAATGATAAGAATAGCAGATTGGGTGATTGAAAATTTTAGTGGGCACAGTGTTGAAGAATTAAAAAACCTAGTGAGTGACCATTTAGATGTTTGGGGTGGTGAGTTTATCAATGAATCCTTTGTGCGTGGAGAATCTCATTCATGAATAAAGGGTTTAAAATACAAAGATTGATAGTGACAGGCTTAGATTGTGATGATGCGGTAATTAAGTTTGCATCAAATGCGCATGTGATTATTGGTCCGTCAAATACCGGCAAGTCATACATATTTCAATGTGTAAAATACCTTCTTGGAAGCACCAATAAACCGAAAAGAATCAAGGAGTCCTACGGTTATGAAAGCTGTTATTTAGAAATATGTCTGGCGAATAATTCCACTCATACGATTCGCAGAAGTTTGTCTGGTGGTGATGCGTCGCTATATGAATGTAGTTATGCAGAAATCTCTAAACATACAGGCGAGCCTGAAAGCCTGATTGTTGGAAGAAAAGCCACAAAGACAAAACGAACACTTAATTCATATTTTTTATCAATTTTAGATCTAGAAGACAGGAAGGTCAGGAGAAATAAAGGCGGAGTTTCTGATAACTTTTCATTTTCTTTCTTAAGAAATCATTTTCTCATAGATGAAATTTCGATAATCAAGGAAGATTCTCCTGTCTATACAGGCCAAAATGGGGAGGGTACTAAAGAGGAGTCCATATTAAGATTCTTGCTTACAGGAAAAGATGATAGCGCTATTGCATCTAAACCGAAGCAGCGGGTTATTGATAACAGAAAAGGCCGTATGGAGGTGCTTGACCGTCTGATTGAAGATTATCAGAAGGAACTTTCTGAGTTTAGCGAAATATCTATAAACTCAAATGAGTTAGATGGACAGATAGAAAGATTAGGCGAGTCAATCTCAATTGAAAACGAAAGGCTGAAAGAGCTTTACGAAAAAGTAGATGTGTATGAGTCCACAATTAATCGCTACTGGACTAAATGGAAAGAAAGCGAATCAAGATTGCTTACTGTCAATGAGCTTATATCTAGATTAGAGCTTCTAGGCCAACACTATGATAGCGACCTATATAGACTTGAGTCACTACAAGAGTCTAGTGCTGCTTATGCCAACCTGGATTTTGGCCTATGTCCGATCTGTAACTCTAAGTACGATTTAGAAAATCATGAGGCTTGCAGTTCAGAAGACATTGACGATATTTTGTTGGCTTCTAGTGCGGAAATGTCAAAGATAGAATCATTAAAGATCGAGCTCGGAAGAACCAAAAATAATCTGGCTATTGAAAAAGCAAAACTTCTTATGGAAATAAAAGATGCCAAGTTAAATCATAACTTGGCTCAAGAAGAGAGGTCAAAGTTTATGTCGGAATTTATTAAGACCTCTGTAAATGAACTAGATGCTCTGAGAGTCACTCTTAGAGATCGTCAGCAAGCATTGAAAATAGTAAATAAGTTAAATGATCTGATAAGGCAAAAAGAACAGTATGAAGTTGAGGTAGATCCTATGGACGGTCACTATGATTTCGATGGATTGACCGCCTCTACCACAAATGAGTTTTGTGAGATCGTTCAGGGTTTGCTATATGATTGGGGTTACAGTGAAAATCCGTCGGTTTCATTCAGTGAAGAAACCTGTGATCTAGTGATTGATGGTCATGATCGCAATCTTGCAGGGAAGGGGTATCGCGCCTTATCTTATGCGGCTTTTTGTGTCGGCCTTATGCATACATGCTTGAAAAACAATCTTCCACATAGTGGGACAGTAATATTAGACTCTCCTTTATGTACGTTACGTTCTAGGCATGTCAAGAGGGAAGCGAAAATAGGCAATAACGACATAATTAGCGATGAAACTAAAGAGGCTTTTTATTCCAGTATTGCTAAATATAGAGGACTTGGGCAGATTGTTGTTTTAGACAACGATGGCCCATCAAATCCAAGATCTCTTGATATAGGGTATACGGAATTTACAGAAGATACTGCTGCGGGACGATATGGATTTTTTACTCCTGAGGATAACGAATGAGAGCGTTAGTCTATTGGCTGTTGTAAAAAAACATAACAATTCCAGGCACTGCGACGCGGCCTGTCCGCGGCTGCGCGCCCGCGTTAAATCGGAAAAAAGGTAGAGGTTGCGTGGCGAAAAAAGTCCTTTTCAATGATGACCCCAACTGGACCTACGAGCCGGTACTCCTTCCTGACGGCTTTAGGTTTTATAACCGTTACTTTTATAAGAGAAAAAGAGCTCATCGGATTCCTCTGGATGATCCTAAAGCTGAGGTTCTATCCGGTTACGTATTAATCGAAAAGGACCTGCGCAGTTGCAAAATTTGGCTGGAATCGATCATAAAGATGGCGAGCAGCGATGAGCGTCACGTAAATGCTACACGCAGCATTGCAAATATTGAGAATCGAGAACTTTTTAATACTGTCAAAGGATTGTTCGTTGCGGCGCTAACGATTTATGGAAAGTGCTTTACAAGTTGTGAAGGTCGGCGTGTAAAGTTAGAGAATAAGAATCTATCCGAAGATTTCCACGAAACCCATGACGAAGCGATGGCATTCAGGCATAATTTCGCGGCTCACAGCGGCGCCAGAAAATTGGAATACTCGCAAGTTATTCTGCTTTTAAATCCGAGCCGCAGGAAAAACCAATTACTTAGGATGTCCACGGAGCTTCTCCAGCCAGACTCGTGGTGCTTGGAAAGCACCAAAAAGTGCATTGATCTGGTTGAGCATGCCCGTAGTTTTTGTATTGAAAAGCGCCGAGTACTGTCTAATAAAGTCCTCGCCGAGGCAATCGAGAAAGGCGTGGATTATTGGTATGCCAAGAGTAAGATTTAACAAGGCGAGGCACGCGACGCCTACT
>JABXHG010000515.1 GCA_013393545.1 Alteromonadaceae bacterium
GCGCCGCGCCGGCACGCCTTTTTCCCCGATGCGCGGCGAAAAGGTGGCGGGAGAATATGGGCGGTTAAAAGAGGGGGGGGGCAAATTAGGGGGTGGCGCAGGGACGATTACCTAAACACTGACGGTGATCCAAGGGTGAAACGGGATAGCGCCAACGGCTGGCTTGCGGCACCTTATGGGGGTGACCGCCGCCCCCGAGAAACCGTCGAGCGCATGATTGCTGGCTCCATCTGCTTCAGTCTTTACCGTGGTGCCATGCAAATTGGTTTTGGGCGTGCAGTAACCGATGGCGCTACGTTTACTTGGGTCGCGGATATTGTAGTTGAGCCAGATTTTCGGGGCGCTGGACTGGGGCAGTGGCTCATGGAGTGTTTGGTTTCGCACCCAGCCATAAAGGGAACTCAAATGGTGTTGCAAACCCGAGATGCTCAAGGGTTGTACGAGAAGTTTGGCTTCTCTGGAAATAGTGCTCTCATGAGCACCAAAGTCACTGATTTATAATAAAATGTTATGCACAGGGAGAGATAGGTGCCATTGTTTGAAACAGAGAGGTTGATTGCAAGGAAGCTGTCCCATCAAGACGTTCCGATGCTCACCGCAATGCTCAGTGATCCAGAAGTCATGAAGTTCTCAGTCCGTGGAGTTTGTGACGAAGAAGCTACCCGAAAATTCGTTGATTGGTGCCTTGAGTGCTACGCCTCTCATGGGATAGGGCCATGGGCATTGTGTGAGAAAGAATCAGGGAATTTTATCGGCTTCTGTGGCGTTGGGCCGGAGATGGTTGGCGATGTTGAGGAGATCAACCTAGGTTATCGTCTGGCGCGCAGGTTCTGGCATCAGGGGTATGCGACAGAAGCGGTAAAAGGTGTTCTCCGGTATGCTTTCGACCAAAAACACTGTGAGTCGGTAATTGTTATTATCGAGCCGGAGCATACAGCTTCCGTCAGGGTCACGGAGAAGGTCGGGTTCGAAGACTATACGATTCGAGAGTTCCATGCCCGACCTGTGCGGGTGTATCGAATGTCGTGCGACGACTGGGCACTGCATAACAAATTGTTGTAGTGCGTTTCGGGCCTGGCGGCCCTACACCGGACGCCTACTACGCTGCGCTCCGTAGTCGCCGCTAAACAAAAGCGTTATGAATTAATTACGAGAAAGATAGCCTAGTATGTCGGACGAGGACGAAATTCAGCGGTTCGATCAGGACCACCCTTGGCCACACGACGACGGTGTGACCTCCCTCTTTAAATTTTCGTCGGTAAATCGAGACAAAATTTCTCGACTTGAACAACTGTTCTGTGAGGGCAAGCTTTATCACTCAACACCAGATCAATTTAATGATCCATTTGAGTGTAAGCCCCATTTTAATTGGCCGAAGGATCCTAAGAAGGTCGCCGAAATCCGAAAGTATTTAACTCAGGTTTTGCGACGAAACGGAACCTCTTGGAAAGAGGCAAAAAGACTTGTAGCGAACAGCATGCGGCGTCCCGGGTTTATCCACGAGTCTATTTATAAATCAGCTGAGCACTCGTTTAACCGGGCCAGAATTTGCAGCTTTACAACAAGCAACAAAAACCTCTTGTTCTGGGCCCATTATGCGAATTCCCATAAAGGCTTTTGTGTGGAATATGACGCTAAGATCCTTCCAATTAGCTATTCATTTAAAGTGAAGTATGTAGATGAATATCCGGAAATCGAATATCCGACCCCAGATGGCAAACGAGCTCTATGCCCGGCTTTGATGAAATCTACCGCCTGGAGCTACGAGGAGGAATACAGGAGCATTTTTATTCCTGGTGCTGAGAGGCAAGCAAAGCATGATGGGAGTAGCTTGATTCTTACCGGATCGGAGATGAAAAATATATATTTCGGAGCCAAGATGACTGATGATGATAAGGCTCTAATCGAAAATTTAGTAAACAAGGGACCGTTTACCGCGAAACTCTGGGAAAGTAATTTATCAAGAACATCCTTCGAAATTGAGTTTTCGCCATATGAGCCGGGAATTTCATAACAATCGCAGGCACGGCGACGGCTTTTTCATTCCGGCTTCGCTTACATTCCAAAGCCGCGCATGCTGCGGGCGTTGAGTGTTTACCAGGAGTATCGATCAATGAGTGAGTGGGCAGAATTGATCAAGGCAATCGCAGCTTTGTTATGGCCTGCTTTTGCGTTCACTTTCATTTTTTTGTTTAAACGCCGTTTGGGCGAGGCTATTGCCAGGGTCAAAAAGGGAAAATTTCTGGGGCAAGAAGTTGAATTGAACGACTCTCTCATCAGCCTGCAAAGGTCGGCCTCTGAATTGTCTGAAGAGGTTGCAGCCATACCAGTGCATAGAGACGAATCATTCGAACCCAAAGCAGAGAACCACGCTATCGAGTCAGAGACGGATGTAATCAAGTTGGTCATCCATGAGGCGTCACGCTCTCCAACTGCAGCTTTGATTTTACTTGCTGCAGAAATAGAGAGGGAGGCAAAACAAGCTTTAGCGACTATGGGTTTACTTGATGGACGGAAACACGTTCCCTTAGCCACTGCTATCCGTGAACTGGATGCGCATATGGGCTTGCCTAAACACATATCGAGCAGCCTGAAGCTCTTCTGGGATACTCGAAGTAAGCTTGTTCACGGTGGCCAGACGGAAGAGCGTAATGTGTTGAGTGCCATAGATTCTGGCATTTCCATTCTCAAATCGTTACAGGCCATCCCACGTGAGAAAAGCGTTGTTCTCTATCCAACGGTGGCCGTTTATTCCGATCCTGAGTGCACTACTGAACTGAAAGGTGTTAAGGGTGTAATTCTTGAGACTAGGTCTCCGGGCGGAGCACGTACCTCAAGAAGAATCTACCCTTCTACCCGGACGCATTTTAAGAAAGGGAAGCAAGTCTCTTGGGAATGGAATTTACAAAATGTGTGGAATCAAGCTTGGTATCGCGACCCTGAATCAGATGAGATAAAGTCTGCTTGGCACAGTGCTGGAGAGTTCATTGGCCGACATCTGGATGAGTTGTGACACCCAACAAGGCGTTGCAGCGGATGGTGCACCTTCGGCACACCACCGCTGAACGGCGGCGTTCGGAGTCTTACATATGAGTGAGCTAACCTGTTATTGCTGTAACAAACCAGCTTACTAATGCGAAACTTTGTATCCGAACACCGGTCAACGCAATTCCCGAAAGATTATCTACGAACTTAACCTATTGATTTATCGTTGAAATAACGAGTTTTCGGTATTTTTCAGTCGATATATTTAAGTGTTCGGCTACTTTGTTACCCATTAGTATGGGCAAGGCGATCACGTTCCGCCGAAGAAACTCTTTCCAAAAGGCTCGTTTTCAACAAAATCACCAATAATAGTCCCGTCATGCAGTGAGCATAATGAGAGCCTGTCCAATGCGGACGAATATCTAAAGTTTGTCTTGGCCTCGTCTTCCAAGCTGGTACCTTTTGATGTGCAACAAAGCACGGTGCGAGGTGTGGTCCGGATGCTGAAGAAGAGAAGCAGCACCATCGACCGCTACGGATTGGAGCTGCAGGGAGATAAGGTGCGGCTGGATGGCTCCGCTCCGATAAATTATGACTTGCTGGATAAGGCAATAGAAAAAATCGCGAGAGGCCTGTACTTTCACCATTCCGAGAAAACGCGAAAGCTTCTGGGTAAGTTGTATGTTTTTCCGCTCTTCCTTGGGGTAAGCCCTCTTGCCACAAGGGAAGAGGGCGAAAAAATACGGCATATAGCTCGACTCACGGAGCTAGATATACGGGAGCGTGGGATGATTACTGTTTATCCCGACGTTTTCTCTTACCAAGTTATCGAGTCGAGCAAGATTGCTGTTGTTAACATGGTTATCTACGGGGATAGAATTATATCGGTGATGGGCGAAAGAGCCTAATTGGGAGTGACAATGCCGAACAAGCCGCTGAACCCGACGCCAGAAAGCTCTAGCGGCGCTTCGCGGTCGGTTCGGCGCTGGCGCGGGTTAGCGGCAACGTTGAGGCTGTAGGAAAAGGTCGAAGGCCTATTTTGAGTCGAAAACGGTCAATAAATGAACTAAAAATTGGGCCTATTCTTGAAATCTGGAGCACTTATGATTGAAAACACTTCCAGATTTTACGTAGGAACGCGATCGGACAAATGGGCGGGACTTTTTCTACAGCCTCGTTAAATGTTCATCGTGCCGTTCCGTGACGTGAAATCTTCAAACAGTTAGACTGTATACGTCTTTGGGTGTGTCAGTTCTACTGGCCACTCACTTGTGAGTGCAACTAATACTGAAGAGCTTGTCTCTTAGGTGCTTGCGCGCCTTGCCCCGCTAGGGGTGTTAACCTTGTAACTTTTAGACACCCAAAGACCATTTTTTAAGGAAGACTGATGGCATTTTCAGACAACGTCTGGTGGACAAGAAAGGCAAGAATTCAGGCGGAAAAGAGGCTCTTAGCAAATTCGTTTCAATCTCAACTGCTCCTGCTTTGGTATTCATTTTTTGGTGTTGCTGCTTCGATTTACTATTTGAAAATCGATGACCAAGGCGCTCTGAATAACCTTTCAGGTATAAGCTGGGTTGTTTATTCTGTTCTTGTGCTCTGTATGTCGGGTTTTATTTCTGGCTTATCTTTTAAAGAAAGAGCTGGGCTAATCAAAGAAAGTTATGAAGCTCTCCAGTTGATATATCAAAGGTCAAGATCAGATAATTGCGAAATTGATGTAATAGCTAAAGATTATGAAAAAGTCCTAAGCTTATGTGAGAACCATAACGATCACGACTATTTCTTAGCTCTCTGCCTTGAGTATGTTACGAACAGAAAGCCTGTCAATAAGGAAACAGGACTAAAACCAGACCTTGACCGCGGTCCAACTTGGTATCATTGGCTAAGTTTGTCATGGTGGACCTTTAAGAGATACTTAATGCTTGGTTCACTCTATGCTCTTCCTATTGTTTTGTTTTTTGGTTTAGAGGCATTTCTGTGAATGTTCGTAAGCAGTTTGAAAAACACTTTTCAGAGGCGAATCTTAAGCGAATTTTCACTGAGCATGTAATCTATTCAGGTGCGACCGGTATAGATAACCTAAATCAATACTCTTTTAGGAAGCAGTTGGATGAACAAGTAGAAATACTTTCACGAAAGATGCTGGCTGGAACCTATAAGTTCAGCAAATATCGGCTAAAGCTAGTAAGTAAAGGAAGGGGGAAGGTTCCTAGAGAAATAGCAATTCCAACGATACGGGACCGCATTGCGATGCGTGCAATGTGCGATTTTTTAAGTGAGCGTTTTGAGTCCAGCTTGGATCTAGAGCTTCCTCAGAGTGTTATTTCAGATGTAAAGAAAGATGTTTACTCCAAAAAATATACTGGCTACATAAAGCTTGATGTCTCTAATTTTTATCCTTCTATAATACATTCAGAACTGAGATCGAGATTAAGAAGGAGAATCAAAGAAGAAGGAATTCTGGAAGTAATAGAGTCAGCAATATCGTCACCAACAGTTTCAGTATCGAAGCCCAGTGACGAGAGAGTTGAGCGTGGAGTGCCACAAGGCCTGGCGATATCAAATGTTTTGGCTGCCATTTATTTAATAAATATTGATAGATATATGAATGCCTACCAAAATATCTCTTACTATCGCTATGTCGATGATGTGCTTATATTCTGTAAGCATAAAGATGCTGAAGAAATTTGTAGGGATGTAATATCTAAGTTTCGTAAAATTGGATTGAAAATTCACGACCCTGTTGAGGTTCCAGAGAAATCTAGTATCGGCCGAATAAGCAACCGCTTCGACTATTTGGGTTACCAGTTTGATAATAGCTTAGTTACTGCAAGGCGAGCTACAGTTGAGAAGCTGAGGGCCTCGCTAGCAGCAATATTTACTAGCTTCAAATATTCAGAGAAAAGGAATGAGAATTTTTTAGAATGGCGGTTAAATCTTAGAATAACTGGCTGTATTTTTGAAAACAAAAGCAAAGGCTGGCTTTTTTTCTTTTCAGAAATCAATGATGAAAATCTGCTCCATACTTTAGATCATTACGTGAATAAGCTAGTAAAGCGATTGGGCCTGAGTATAAAACCAAAAAAATTCTCACGAGCATTCAAAGAACTAAGTCATAGAAAGTACGTGACAAACTATATTCCGAATTTTGATGATTATACGCTAGAACAACAAAAGAATGTGCTGACACATTATTTTAATATGAACATTAAAAATAAGACTGATGAAGAGATTACTTTTGACTTCCATAAGCGTATTGGTAAGCAGGTAAAAGATCTTCAAGAAGATATCAAAGACTTCAAGTACTAAGAATGCACATTTAACAAGGCGGTCAACCGGACGCTGGACTTCCCCCAAGCAGGCGGAACGGCGCATGGAAAACATCTGGTATCTGGTGGAAGGCCTGCAGCGCATGCTGGACAACGACAAGGGCACGGCGGATGAAATCGGCATCGAAGAC
>JABXHG010000516.1 GCA_013393545.1 Alteromonadaceae bacterium
AAGAAGTGGTAAAACGCAAGAAGGGGGCGAAGATGAAGGCAGAGAAAATACGGAAGGTAATTTAACCAACGGTGAATTAGGGCCGGAATGGCAAGATATTATTGATTCATTAGGCCCAGCAAAAAAACAGCAACTGCCATTAGCAGTTAGCCGGGGGCTAACCCTGGAAGAAGCAACAAACGCTAGGCAAGTTAGCACCAAAGAACTGAAAAACGTTCTCACTACCTACAGCAGAAGGAAGCACTAAAATGAAGACTGTCGCTGATAAAAAAGTAGCCGTCGTAAACTACTCCGGTAACGTTGGTAAAACTGTCGTAGCGAGCCAGCTTCTCTTTCCCAGGTTTGAAGGGTGTGAATACTATCACGTTGAAACAGTAAATGCCGGGAGCGATGAGGGTGAAACGCTGTCTGGTAACCAATTTGGCGAGATTCTAGAAAATATAGAACTTTCGGATTCTTGTGTTGTTGACGTTGGTGCATCTAACATCGAGGCATTCTTGACTCGTATGCGCAGCTTCAAAAATAGCCATGATGAAATTGATTACTTCATTATTCCGGTAACCCCCAGCTTGAAAGAGTTGCAAGATACGGAGTCAGTAATTGATTACCTTCTTGAAATGGGTATCCCAGAGAAAAAACTTAAAATTGTATATAATAAGATTGAGCGATCTTATAATAAGCCTGAATCTGAATTGGAGTTTTTTAAAGGAACGATTGTAGAGAATTACTCAAAAGGCAAGCCGGCAATCATCTATAATTCTGAATACTATCCGATGCTGCAAGATGCTCGGAAACGTCACCTTGATGTGATTAACGATACTCGTGATTTTAACGCGCTCAAGAAAGCCGCTGAAACGAAAGACGCAAAGTATGCAATTATCCTTGAGAAAAAACTTTATCAGGCTGCATTGAGCGCAGAGGAAGATTTGGCGCTGGCATTCGCTAACCTGAAACTTTAAGGGGAAAATCCATGGCCGGACGCTTCGACAATTTCAAAGATGGAATCTTGCAGGAGTTTAGCGATGAGCTTTACGACCTAAACAAGCGCATTGATTCCTTGAATCAATCTGTCGGGGCGTCCGAGGACGCCCTTAAACTGCAATCCGAGAATTTTACGAAATTCGCAGTTGAGACTATTGAAAGGCTTGAGGAATACAGCGCCGCCAAAAGGAAGGAAGTGGATGAAGACATTGCGGAGGCGTTAGACTCGCGGAGTAAGGAGGCCACTCAAGCGTTTGAAAGCCAGGTAAGCGGCATTCTTGAATCCTCTAAAGCTAAGGTCGAGGAACTTAACGGCGAGCTTGAAACGGCTACCCATCGCTTGCAGGCCCTGGAGCGATACGCGGAAAGCAAGCCCGTTCCTAAATGGGCAAAAGCTTTGATCGTGCTTGGGGTCGCATTGTTGTTCGTTGGCCCTGCTGCCAGCTACATGCTTGGAAAGCAAGTTTCCGCCCAGGAAACACAGAACATGATGAATTACATTGTTTCAATGGATGAAAGCGAGCTTTCTAAATTAAGGGAAACCCTCATGGATTAAGGGAAGATGTATAATGGGTGACTTTAGGAATGAACGCATTGGGATTACAGACGCAGCCCGCCTGTTAGGTGTTAGCGTCAAAGAAATTAAAGATTCCATCCAAGGTGAAAGACCCTTGAAAGGTGTCATGCTACCGAAGGCTATTAAATGTGGGCCAGGTAACTACCAGTTTTATGCTGGCGAAATTATAGACCTTTCAGAAAAGCTTAAACGTTAAGGGGGAGGGAAGGGTCTGGAATTCGAGCGCGGTTCGAGGATCGGGGCCTGTCGCTTCGCCCACCGCCGTCGCGCCCCTGGACAAGCCTCGCGGGGCTCGGCATTGCCCACCGGCGCGCCGACCGTGGACGACCGCGCCCCTCCTGTTGGGAGGGGGGCGCTAGCTCAGGATGTGCTATTCCATTCGCCATTTGTTTCGGCGATAGTTTCTTTGACCATTTCACAATTCATACAACCATTCTTCACCCGGTTACTAACAAATAAACACTGGCCCCCATAAAAACACAGCAAAAAGGCAGATAACACAGAGCAGGTCCATACATTTTTTTTGAATTAAAGTAGATCAAGGGAATAACAAGAAATAAACAAACCACCACCACAACAGCAATTCTAAAAACTATATGCTCAACCGCCTCAACGCTATTCATCCCCCCCCCCCTCTTTACCTAGCTTCTATACAACGGACTTATATCAAAAACATACCCAACAACGGGCCACCCATCATCATTAGCACTTTTTACGGCATCAATTTCCGCTTCAACTCTCGATACCTTTTTTGAATAAAAAATATACTCGTAATCCTGAGCGATTTTCTTTTCCCTGACAGCCAGTATTACTTTATAACCTATCAAATCGCTAACTGAGGGCTCAGGCTTTTCTATGCGCTTCCCTTGCTTCTCGCTCTCATATTCTTTTATCCGCTTCTCTGCGGCTTTCCTGATTTCGTCCAGATCGGCAACCATGGCCCATCCTCATAAAAGCAGATAGCGGCCTAGGCCGCTATCTGCATTGCTGATTCTAGCCGTCATCATCACGGCGCTTAGCGACTATCATCGCGCCTCTCGTTACAGAATAAGACGCCGTTGTTACTACCTTGCTTTGATGATTCAAGTATTCGTCAGTGCTACCAATATTTAAAGGCAGGATGTTTTCAACATCATACCCTTGCTTATCGTATTCATTGCAAGAATCTTCCAAACTTTTAATCATAGATTCCAGGTCAGGATAAGCGAAGGTGTATTTTTTAACTTTCTTTGGACCGGACAGTCCTAGCGTTGACCCAATAGTTGATTTAGAATAATCTTCCGATCCACAGGATACATAAAACCCTGTCACGCTATATTTAGGATTTTCCTTTCCCATATAAAAACTCTTTATTACCTTATCAAGATAAACAGCCTATCACCGCTAGAAAGGATGACAGGCTGTATGGTGTCCAGAAAATCAATCTTCGGTACGGACAAGCCAAGATTCGACAGTTTCGGCGCCGTGTTCATTCTTCCACGCCTTGAGCGTTTTATGATTACCGCCGCGTGTTTCGACGACTTCGCCGGTATTGGGATTCTTGTAAATTTTCAGCTTGCGCTTACGGCGCATTCCGGTAGCGCTCTCTCCGGCTTTTTTATCGACTGATTCTGGGCTAAGGATTGCGATAACATCGCTTGCTGATTTATCATACTGCTTCATAAGATTTTCGAGATTGTCTTTAAAGTCAATCTCACTTTGAAGTTTAGGATCATCCTTCAAAGTATCAAGCTTTTCAGTTAGCGCCCGAATTTGTTGCTCAAGAGAAACAAATTCTTGAAGTTTTGACTTAGCCATTATCGCTCTCCTTGCAGGTTCAGGTATTGATCGTGCCTAACACTAGGCATTCTTGCATAAACCAAAAGGCATGAAAAGCACGATCAACAACAAATTTTCTACGCTTTAATATCGGGTTTACCTTTTTTGTCGAATGCCCGAAATTCGCATTCGGGTAACCCACTACAACCCCACCAGTATTTGCCTTTTTTCTTCGCGGGTCTCCTAACAAGACCCTTATTACACTCGGGGCATAGGTATTCCTCGGAAGGAACGGTAGCCGGTTTTGATTTTGCTTTCAAATCTGGACTACCGCGCTTATCCGGGAAGGTCGCGCCGCATTCTGTGCGAGAGTTACAGCCCCAAAAAAAACCATTTTTACCTTTGATGCGTTGTAACGTTCCATTGCTGCAAGTAGGGCACTCTGGTCCGCGTGCGGTTGTGACTTGGACACCATTCGCTTTGACCCGCTCGACCTCTTGGGCGACATGCTGAGCGACACCATCAACGAATTGATCCATAGTGAGTTCGCCCTTACGAATTTGCTCTTGTTGTTCGTGCCAAAGAGCCGTCATATCCGGGGCCGTAGCACTTTCCGGTAACAGGTCGTGAAACTCTCGACCTAGAGCGGTACTCAAGACTTTCTTGCTACGTTCTTCAAGGAACCCCCTTTTCATCAATGCTTCAATAATCGCGCTGCGCGTCGCTGGGGTGCCTATACCTCCATGCTCGCCTTTTTTCTCTTGATCTTTAGCTAATAAAAGCTTTTTAACACGAGGGTCGGTAACGTACTTAGCCACTCGCGCCAGGTCCTTCAATAGTGCTGCCATCGTATAGCGTTTAGGCGGCTGCGTTTGCTTCTCTGCGACTTCCGCCTCCTGGCATACCAATGGGCTTTGTTCTGTTACCCATTCCAAATTTGCCGCGTTGTCGCCATCTTCGTCGTGGATTTCTTCGTTATCAGTATCACGTTTATAGAGTTTCTTCCAGCCTGGCGACGTAACCACTTTAGCCGTAACCCGGAAAGCGTGCCCGGACACGTCCAGATCAAGTGTCGTTTTCTTATAGCATTCCGGCGGGAAATGTTGGGCGATAAATTGACGGGCTATCAACTGATAAAGCTTCGCTTCATCTTCGCTCAGCTTCGAGAAATCGCCGCTTGTCTGCGTCGGAATAATCGCATGGTGTGCCGAAACATGCTCAGAATTATAAGCGCGGCTTTTCAGGGCCGGGTCTGCCGCCTTCGCAGCGCCTGCCAACACCGTTGCTGTTTGCCCGATGGCATCGAGCACGCCCGACGCGTCGGCGTGCTGTTCATCGCTCAGATATTCGCAATCTGAGCGATTATAGGTAATAAGGCGATGATTTTCCCGTAGTGCCTGAGTTACTTTCAGGGTCTTGTCGGGAGAAAACCCGAATTTACGCGAGGCATCCGCCTGCAAGTTGAGCAAGTTATAAGGTAACGGCGGCGGTGTTTGCTTGTCCTCAGTTTGCGCACTGGCCACGCGAGCAGGCTGGCCTTTGATGGCCTGCACGACGTGCTGGGCAAACTCCTGATCGACCACCCGGCCTTTTTCGTCAACCGGCGCATCTTCACCGGGCCGGAAACGGGCGACGAACGCGCCGCCCTCCCCTTCAAATGTTGCGTTCAGGTCGTAATAGGCATGGCTACTATGGCTTTCATGCTCCCTATCACGCCGCACCACAAGCCCTAGGATCGGCGTTTGCACTCGACCCACCGAAAGCACCTTATCACCACCAGCAGCTTTCCCCGCGATTGTATAGGCACGGGTGAGGTTGTAGCCGTAGACTTGATCGGAAACCGAGCGAGCCTTTGCACTCTGTGAGAGGCCAAAAAACTCGCGATTATCGCGAGGGTTCGACAACGCTTGTTGAACAACCTTCTTATTTAGATCGTTAATAAGAACACGGCGCACCGGTTTAGTGTTGCCGATATAATCCAGCACCTCATCGACCAGAAGCTGACCTTCTTCGTCGGGATCGCCAGCATGATAAATTTCACTTGCTTTAACGGCCAAGTCCCGGATCAAATCGACTTGTGATTTCTTGTCAGGAAGCGGCTTATGATCAACTGGCCAGCTAAGTGGTAAACGTTCCATGTTCCATTCTTTCGCGCTCGGGTCATGGTCCTCGGGATCGGTTAGCGTGAGAAGGTGACCGAAACACCATGTCACTGTATCACCATCACTACAAACAATTCTGCCGCCGCTTTGCTTGCCGCCGCCTAGGGCGTCGGCAATTGCTCTACCCAGCTCTGGTTTTTCTGCAATAAATAGGCGCATTTTCATTTCCATTAACTAACTAGTGACGGAACTTTAGGGACCGGCATGTTACCTCGATCCTTGAAAAGCTCATCTTTGAACCAGTAAATTTTTTTCGCCTGGATAGGATAATTATCCATCTTGAATATCAAGCATTCTTGCTCGGGCATATTTAGTATCTCTTGCGGCAACATTAGCTCGCGTTTGTGATATTGCGTGCCATGCGTTGTTGAAGTCTGCCCCC
>JABXHG010000517.1 GCA_013393545.1 Alteromonadaceae bacterium
CTGGAGCCTCAGCCGGATGCGCGAGCAGGTGCTGAAGGTCGCCGCCACGCTGAGACTGCACGCTCGGCGAATCACCGTTCATCTGGGTGCCGCCGCCGACAAGTGGTGGCCGACGCTGCTGAAGGGGTTGCCGAAGCTGACCGCACTGAGCTGACGCTCCTGCGAGACCACCACAGCATCAGAAAGCGAGCGACCGGAGCGGCGGTAGGCGATCACGGCTGCTTGGACGGCCGCCATTGATTCCAAAGAGCTATAAGTAAGTAGGAAAAGGGCTGCGTTCTGGCATTACTCAACAGCCACTCGCGCTGAAGAGGCGAATCCTGATAAGCAATGCCAACAGCCAGTACCTTCAGACCGCTCAATCAGCGCCCTCGTGAATAAGGCGGGTTCATGTCACACCTGACGCGTCCGAGCTTGCATCAATTATATGTCAGCTCCGGTATGAGCCAGCGAAAACAAAAGAGCAAGACAAAACCAGGCAAGCACCCATTTCGGCGGTATCCAATAGACTACCTGCACATCGATACCTGTGAGAACCACACGGGAGAAAACAAGGGCTATCTATTCGTAGCCGTCGACCGGACGTCGAAATTTGTGCATTGCTATATCGCAAAACACAGTGAGAGCAGATGGCCGATTTTCTCGAGGAGATCGCTCACCAAGCGTCGTGGTACCGAGGCGTATAAACCGTACCACTTTGACGTGAACTGTCATCGCAGCGACATCGAGCACCGCTTGACCCGTACTTTCCAACAGTGGCCCAATGGCCAAGTCGAGCGAATGAATCGTACGCTCAAAGAAGCGATCACGCAGAGCTTCCATTACGCCGCGCTGGACGAGGTGTCCTTACACCTGAAAAATTACCTGTAAACTGGACTCTCATCAGGTTTATACTCGACCGATAGCAGGTTGAACCGAAACATTTCATGGGTACTTGGGCACTACTATCCCGAAACCACACACTTAGGGGCGGCTGCTCTGTATGATGGCACGTTCTTCAAAGCTAAGTTCGACGTATGATTTGAGGCAATACTATTGCGGAATGGAGCGATATTGCACTCAGTTTCTGCGGCCAAATACCGTTTGGATAAAAAATACCAGCACCCAAGTCAAATCAGCTTCAAGATTTTTTATGCTTAGCCAGTGCTGCATCAAACTGTTCCATAAATTTTATCGACAAACTTTCTCGCGTCTGCTGGTCCATCCAGGATCCGGCCAAACCATTAAGCATAAACTCTCTTAGCTGATTAATACTGCAACCAAATTCCTCGTGCATCATTTTCCAAACAAGCGCCGGAGTTACATTGTGAAAAGTTGGATCGTCTGTATTGGGGTGAATTTTTATCCCTCGTTGGGCCATCTTCCTGATTGGATGCTGTTCTGCCCATACAGATGGGTCAAGCGTGCGCATGTAATAGGAATTTGATGGCACTACAGTGACGACAAGCTCCCGTTCAATGCACTGTTTGAGCAACTTTTCATTTTCAAGGATCGTGTAGCAATGGTCAAGCCTATCAACCTCTAGCAGGTTCATTGAGGCCTCTATATTTCTCCAGTGGCAACCAAACTCCCCGGCATGAGCTGTCATTTTCAGTCCGGCCGATTTTGCCATCCGGTAAGCCTTCCAAAACTTTTCAGGAGGATTATTATTTTCAAGGTAATCAATGCCTAACCCCAAGGTGCGTTGATCCGGGTTTTCAAGAATATTGTCTATTAACTCTACCGCTGACTCAGGGCTAAACTCACGATCTATCGCATGAATAAGATAAGCTTTAATTCCTATACTTTCTTCCGCATCTTGCATTGCCGTTGTTATCGCAGCTTGTGCTCGGGCAAAAGAAAGCGATGGATGATGGTGCAATACACCTGTTGAATTCCAGAATATTTCGGTATACCAAACGTTGTCTTCAGCCATATCCTGAAGGCACTCCTTGGTAATCCTGTACAACCTCTCTTCATATCCTAGAATATACTCTTCCATAAAACGAAATGCATGCAGAACACCTTTTGGTTTAACGCCTCGAACAAAAAAATCTGATATTTCCTGGTTCGTCATTAAAACGTCTGACTCTCGCGAAAACTCTTTAAGAGTATCTTCACGTATGGTTCCATACAAATGACAGTGAATGTCCACTTTTGGAATTTCTTTGAAAAAATCATCACACACAGTGATTGAACTATCGTTAACCATCACAATATATCCTATTTTCAATTAGAACTTTATTCGAGACCCTAATGTTACAACGTCAATATCTTGAAAATCAGCAGCATTTCGATCTAGGCTATTGATACCGTAGCCAGCATATACGTCAATTTTATTAATCGGATTGAATACATAACCAACACTGATGGAGCTGGCCTCATCATCCTCCTGATCAAGGTCATAGGTGATGTCATAGCGCAATGCTACGGCATGTTTTCCTGTTTTATAGCCAACTTTATACATAAAATATTTTGAGTCAGGGGTGTCCGGGACATCGTCTGATACCTTTGAATAAGCCCCTGTCAAATTAAATCCGCTATCATGTAACCATGAAACAGAGCCACCAATAGTAGATTTATCTTTAGCAATAGTGTCCGTGTCTTTTGTCGAGTAACCAAACGCTAATGCAAGCTTTCCTTGGACATCGAATATTGCCCGGCCGCCAACTTCGGTGACATCACTCCCCTCATCTTTCACACCTTGGCTGACGGCCATTTTCAGTACGCCAAGGGCAGGTAAATCAAACCTTAGACGGTCATACCTGCTTTCAAAATCCTGATTACTTAAAACTGCACCATAACGTGGCCCTACCGCTCCCAATTTATCCTGGAAATTTAAACTACTACCCAGCAAGGTTGGGCCGACTATCCAGGTGCCGGAAAGGTCTGTTTGAATATTACTATTAGCGGCACCATCACCCTGGCCAAGAGACAATTTACCAAAGGGACTTTTCAAGTAAACGTTACCATGTCTTTCTCTAAACTCTGCAGATTGTGTTCGATCCTGCTGAGTCACCAAAATAGATGAATTAGATGAATATCCAACTTCAAAGTGCACACCGGCGGTATACTCTTGATCAAAATGATATTCCGCTCTAAGACCCACCCTGGTTGGGCTATTGCCATTATCTACAATATAGGAATCGGTCGAATTACCATCATCAGAAATCATTAACGCCTGGTTTACTTGGCCATAAAGATCAAGATCCACATTTTCCTTGATGTCGCTATTCAACCCCAGGGCATACAAATCGCCGGACACAGATACCAAAGAACTACAAACAAAAATAAAACAAAAAAATCTCATAACTTAACTCCTTTTGTACGTTATTTAAAAACAAGCCGAAATATCAACTAGCCGTGACTATGTAAAAATAATAAATCATACCAACAGCTATCACATAAACAGACCAATGATCTTCTTTGTACCTACCTGTTACCACTTTCAAAAAGGCATAGATAAGCATTGCTGCAGCAATACCGTTACCCGCGTTAAAACTAAAGACAGAGACTATTACGCAGACAAAAGCCGGGAGATACTCGGTCATATCGTCATAATCTATTTTGCTCATTGAACTCATCATGGTAATCCCGATGTACATCAGTACCGGTGCTGTGGCCACAGTAGGAATCATGCTCGCAAGAGGAGCCATGAATAGAGTAAGAGAAAAACATACACCGACAACAACGGCAGTTAAACCAGTACGCCCCCCTGCCGCAACACCGGATGCGCTTTCAACATAGGTGGTGAGAACCGGTGCAGAAAACAGTGCACCAAAAGTTGTCGCTGTTGAGTCTACATGGAAATTTTTATCGATCCCCGGTAGGTTTCCATCTTTATCCAGATAGCCACCCTGAGCACCTACGCCCAGCAATGTACCAAGCGTTGAGAAGAAATCTGGAATAAAAAAGGCGAGCAGGAAAGGAAGGTAAGCCGGATTCAACGCACCAAACACATCCAACTTGAATGAAAGCTCACTAATACTCCCAGGCAAGGCAAAGAAGTTTTCAGGAACGCTTGTAATACCTAATAGAAGACTAATCAGCGTGGTTATTGCAATAGCAAGAATAATGCCGCCTTGTATTTTTCTTGCGGAAAAGAACAAGACCAATAAAAAACCAAAAAAAGAAACTAAAACCTCGGTTGATGCCAGATCTCCAAAGACCAAAACGTTTTTACTTGCATCGGCAACAGTTATCCCGGACTGCTTAAAACCTAAAAGGGCTATAAAAAGACCAATACCAACGCCAACTGATACTTTTACACCGCGCGGTATAATTTTAACAATAAACTCGCGAATCCCAAGAAAGGAAACAAGCATAAACAACAAACCACTAATAAAAACTATTCCTGCTGCAATGCTTAACGGAACGCCTCCACCTAATAGGGTGTAAGAGAAAATCGCCACGCTTCCAAGCCCGGGAGCCAGCGCGAAAGGTCTATTTGTATACAGGCCCATTGCAAGCGATGAAAGCGCCGACATAACAACTGTTACTGTTAAAGCAGCACCAAATGGAACCCCCGCCGAACTCAGCATGCCCGGCACAACTGCCACCAAATACGCCATCGTGACGAAGGTGGTAAGCCCTGCAATTACTTCTGTTTTAAGGTTTGTGCCATTTTCTTCAAATCCAAAGATACCATTTAAAAAACGGCCAAATCTTGATGATTCAACACCACCTTGAGTCGCTGGGTTACTGCTACGTATATTTTTATTCATATAAGTGGTACTCTTTATAGCCAGACTCTACATCATTAGCCAACAGTCTGAGATCAAACTTTTTCAAAAAAACCATTATTAAAACCAATAAAGAAGAGGCTATTTGTGTTTTATTGTTCATTTTCATGTTTGCACCAAATACTTTATTTTTGAAGTGCAAATATCGGTATGGCTATGCCGAAACAGCACCGAGTGCCCTGTCCCCATGTTAGGTATCTAATCATGAAGAACATGTAGGTACTGGTCGCTGCATATAAGCTTTTACGCCTGGGCGTTGGATAAACCCGCCTCATTCACGAGGGTGCTGATTGAGCGGTCTGAAGGTACTGACTGGTGGCATCGCTTATCAGGATCGGCTTCTTCAGCGCGAATAGCTGTTGAGTAATGCCAAAACGCTGAAATTTCCCCGCTTCCTTATAGCTCTTTGGAATCAATGGCGACCGTCCAAGCAGCCGTGATCGCCGCCCGCCGCTCCGGTCGCTCGCTTTCTGATGCTGTGGTGGTCTCGCAGAAGCGTCAGCTCAGTGCGGTCAGCTTCGGCAGCCCCTTCAGCAGCGTCGGCC
>JABXHG010000518.1 GCA_013393545.1 Alteromonadaceae bacterium
TGGCCCTAGCAGGACTCGAACCAGCGACTAACGTACTATGAGCTCTCTCTTAAAATAATCAGTTACTGCCACACAAGGAAAAGCAACGGTAACCAAGCGAAAGGTATCGCTGTTTGCTATCAGCAACTTAGCGAAGGTTGAGGATAGCACACGAAGCTGGTGTGTGTACCGCTGGTGTACCGCTTGGGGACCACCACTCTCTCTCGAGCAGTATGCCTCTGAGGGGCGCAAGGTTGCTTCTTTCAAAGGCATGCTGACCGCTTCCAGACAGAAGCAGGAAATTTATAAATTATTTATATAAAACCCTCCTCAGCAACGTGAGACAAGTTGTCTAAACTAAAAAAATAATGAAAAAACCGATCTGATAGACGAGTGCTCAATGATTCCCGTATTTTCATTATAGACTTTCCTTTATTTTTTTAACCTTATGTTCGATCAAAAACTCTCCGGCACGCAAACAGAATAAAACCAGGAAATCATAGGAAAACTTTAATGCCGATATTTTTGTTTCTACATATTTAACCCCAGACAACGGCGACTCACCCGAATGGACGTACTGGTTTCGAACCGCATATACAAATGACAAAACCTGAGAGATAGAAAACACATTATCATTGGTAAACAAATTATACACCTGAGCCAAATACTTCTTTTGCCCTTTCGAAGTAGCACTAGTTTGCAAATGATCTATATATTTTTGCATATCGCCTCGATGATCACCTTGATGCACGAGACCGCCACTCATTCCCGTAAATTCGTGCCTAACATCGGAGATGTCATGATAAAGATCTATGTAAGCCAAAGTATCTTCGCTGAGCGCATTAACTTTTGATTTCGGGTTAGAAACCAAACCTTCTGACTTAAAAGCCATTAGCAAAGCTTCGTAGCAAAACCAAATATCACACAACTTCATCATCAAAATGTAAGCTTCTCGATTACTCTCTTCTTGTAAATGTCGAAAACCTTGCCTCATTTCAATTATTGTAGACAGAGCATTATTCAGCCTTACGTCAAACAAATTGAAATCAACATCGATAGGTGAAATTTTTTCTAGCTCTTCAAAGGCACATTCATACATCCCATGAAACCAGTCAAAATAAACCGCACCTTCTTTAGTTACCGCTACAGTACTCATGTTCCCCCTGATAATTTCCAAAATTTTAGACACTAAGAACAAAATCTTAATAAACAAAGCTTTCTATAATTTGCAAACACTCTGTTACGCAAGTCTGAAAAACTCAACATGCCAAGATTATATAAAATGTCTAACCAACTATTGAATTAGAATGCATACCAAAAACTCTCACACCCCTTGCATTTTCTGAAATGGCCGCTTGGTTTTTCCTAATATTTAACGTTACCAGAATGCACAGCTCTGCAATGGAAAAGATCTCCCAGTGAAAAGCTGTCGCAGTGACTGTTTTGGTTATGCTTTGGGTTGGCTGAGAAACTCTAATAACCTATTGACTTCCCTCGCCGGCCGATTAAGAGGGGTGACAACTCTTTGATTAATGCGCATCTCCCAAGTTTGGCGTTCTGGAGTTTCTCCACGAGAAACTAGCTGCGCATACTGTTCCGTCGCTTCTTTTGATACGGATCCATAAATCATCTTTTCACCAACCTGAACCTCAAACTTCCGATGCTCAGGTAAAAAGCCAACAAGCATCCCTTTAACAATGATATCTGATTCATCGATTGAAGTCGCCTCAGTTCTCAAGCGGGCCCTGTGAACAGCCGATGAATCTAGAGAAATATCGGCCACGTCGTCTACTAGCCTGAGCGTTCCCTCTGCCGAATCAAGAGCTAGAAAGAAATCCTTCAGGGAAATTAGCATCCTCGCATCTAGCTGATCTAAAACTTCTTCAAAATCCAATTCGTTGGAAGACGATATTTTCTCAATTTTTTGCACAACTTCATCTACGACAAGCTTAAGCCCCGTTGCATCAATTTCCTCTTGGTCTGAGAGTTCATCTAGAACGAAACCAAATGATCCTTTAGCCAAGCCTGTAACCATCAAATTAGCAGATTCTCTCATGGGAATAGGGCCCCTGCCTCCCAAACTTCCCAGCTCCTTAGATGCAAAAGCACGCGAAACCAAGTCTTGAAAATTCCCTAGCATGGTGCCAGCAAAATCCGAAGAGATACCTCGAGATCCAAACACGGGCTTGCCCCCAAAAAACAGTGCGACACTTGCTTTCTTTTCTTGGTGATCCACGAGCTCTTGCAATTCCGTTTCAAGCTTTTCCTTCCTTTTTTCAAGTTGTATTTCACCAACAGGATCATCCATTTCTTTGGCGCTTTGAATTAAAGCTTCAAGTGACGCAAGCTCAGCCTGCAACCCCTGCATACGAATATTACGATGCATCTCTTTTCTCCGAGCCGAGGATCCTCTCTACATCTCGATCACTCTCCGCTAAAGGAATCTCGAGCATCCCTTTCCACAAATAGGTATCTCGTTGATGTGAAAACAAACCAAACCAATATCGAGTCTGAGCTACAACATGAACTGGGTGTGCTGCGAGATCAACAAAATACGCATCACATTTATACTCCCCTTTGCTAACTTCAGGATCAAACAAATCAGGCCGCGATTTTACAAACTCTCTCCAAGACCCGGAATCACGATACTTCTGAGGGCGGACAGAAAATGTAATTATATCAATGTCACTTGGCGGGCGACCCCGGTTTTTTTCGCAATCTTCTACAAAGCTACCATCTATCCACTGAAAGCCTGCCGTGATACCCACAGCCCTAAGAGCATTTCTGTAAGCAACGAGACCTGCCAAGATCGCTCTGCGCTCAGGCGTCTCACCAAACCGTTGGACAACACCTAAGAGTTCTACCCTGTATGGTGCTGTAGCCCCCATTGCCGTTGGTGCAGCTCCGGGTAAAAACGGAGGAAGCACACCGTCGTGACTGTAATTAGGTATCAAATTTCATCTCTCCCTGACTGATCACATAACGCTGCTAACACTCTCAACTTTGTAGTATAGGCGAAGTCGAGCGGAAAAAGCTGCCGCTGCGCTTGGCCTTATTAGGGAAAAAGCAGCGAATAATAAGCCATTAAAACAATTCAGACTGTGGCCTCTCACCGCTGCCCGAAATCCTACAGGAGACCGTCTCGATAGGTTTACCTAACAACACGAAGTCGGGGATAACAAGTGGAGGTACCACCTTCAACCCGCCTTCCGTATCGCCTTTGAGCTTCTCCCGTAGCTCCATCAGAAGCCTGCCTAGTACATTCTGCCCTACCAATATATCGCCATTTTTGTCTGCCAGCTTGGCTCCCCAAAAGTCATCCTTGCGAGATTGTTCGACGATCGGCTGACTACGAGTTGCAAGCAGCAGTCCACCGAACTTTTCATAGTGCTGAGCGAGCTTCACGCGGAGGCACCAGCGCATGACTTTGTGTCTGACCTCGTCCCAATCCGGCCTTGAGTCTTTGCGATGAGGCTTACTCTTCATTTTAGCGGTCATCGGGCTGTGCTGCCCGATGATTGCCCGCTGGACTTCCAGCATGTGAGGATAGCGGCAGGCCTGATACAGAGCCTCTGTCGTCAAAATACGGATCCCGTTGACTTGCAAGGGGTAGCCCGACGCCATGTTGGACAGGCCACCAAAGGCTTCCCTCGTCTTGTAAACGACGACAACCTCGCTACGGATGTATGTCCGAAGGAGGCTTTTCTCAGGTTGATCTTTGCTAGATCGCAAGGTCATCGAAGATGTTCCTAGCGGAAGAATAGCCCTCACGCTGTAGTAGCGGATACCAGTGTAGAGCGCCTGCGGTCGCCTCTGGGTCTCCCCACCACATTGCGAGTGGACAATTGTTCGGACAATTCCGATAGGTGGCAATCATCGATCCGAAGCCCACACCGAACGGGCTGAAGCCGAGAGGCCGCATGGACTGTTTCGGGTTCTCGCTCTTCGCCCTAATCTTAGCGCCCGCAATTAGGAACTCACTCTCTAAAACTTGACGGCCCGCTTCCGAGGAAAACGGCTGGACAGCTGATGCGCTAGGCTGTCTAGGTTCGAAGGGAAACTTCGTCGGCAAAGACATGTAGTCTTGAACTTCAGCGATGTTCGGGACCGTGGTGGGCCAAAGTACTCCTGAGCTATTCTTGAACCACTTGCGGTTCTCAATTTCCAGGGCTCGCCAGTAGCTGATGGATATATTCTTACCCGATTGCGCGATCACACCCTTGAGCCTCTTATCTACAAAATACCAACCTCCCGAGTGAAGAGAAGCGACGATGACATGGACAGTAGCCCTTTGAGGGGCATCCTTCACAATCCATGGTTCAAGGTCATTCTTCACGCGGTTACCACTAAACATCACGTCATCAAGATAGATGAAGTCGCCGCCATCTTCTCCGCAATCATCTAGGTCGAGACCGCATTCGTCTTCAAGGCACTTCGAGAAGAGCTTCAGCATCTCCTTCTGGCTCTGCCCGTTCTGCTGGATGCTCAAAAAGTTCGCGGACGACCAGTACCCGGCGGGGTTGGCACCAGCCAACTTCGCGTTGGTCACCAGTGAGCGCAGGAAGCCCTTCACGCTCTTGCGTGTGAAGAAAGTCTGCTTGATGACATGCTCAAACTCGCGTAGGAATGGCAGTTGATGGGAGGGCGTGAATTGATGAAGCCAACGGTCGACGTGCTCTGGCGTCGGTTCGGGAAGGTCATCTTTCCTATAGGTCCTAATCTCTTTCGCGACGGAAATGAGCAGGTCGTCACGTTCGCTCATCTAGTAGCCTCCCCACTATTTGGTGAATCTTGAACTTCTTTGTATTTATACCCAAGGTAGGCACGATAATAATAGACGCTTCACTTGCACATAGCAGCGGCATACTGAGCTTTTCGTGCTCGATGAGGGCGTCCAGTAC
>JABXHG010000052.1 GCA_013393545.1 Alteromonadaceae bacterium
TGCTTGATCGGTCAAAGAAACTTTATTAGACATTTTATAATCGACTAATTCTAAGACATTCTCAAAGTGATCACCGATTCGTTCAATATCGCGTATCGTGCTCATTAAGGTCGTATGCTCTGCACTTTCAATCTCCGTTAAGTTAGTAGAAGCAATATCAACTAAATAATCCGTTATTTTACGATCCAGATTGTTCAGCGCCCCTTCAATTTGTATGGCCAGTTCTGAATTTTTCGGATTTTGCGTAGTGACATAATTATGCGTTTCTTCCAGCCCTTGATACGCATATTTCCCCATACGGACTACTTCTAATTTAGCCTGCCCCAGCGCCAATGAAGAGGACTGCTGCAGGAAAATAGAATCCAGATGCTTCGGCTTATACTCGATAATAACATCATCACCAGGCACAAGCTTCGTCACGATCCATGCCAAAGCACCAATGAATGGGAATTGAATAATCGTATTCGCTATATTATAACTTCCATGCGCAAAAGCAATGGTCATCTCCTCATTCAAACCTAAACTTGATTGTAAATAACTGATAAAGCTGGTGAATGGTAGAAGTAATAAAATAAAAATAAATGCTCCGATTAAATTAAAGATGACATGGGTGTAGGCAGCGCGTTTGGCAGCTACGGATACGCCGATACTGGCAATAACAGATGTAATCGTGGTTCCGATATTATCACCAAACAATACTGGAATAGCTGCGTCTAATTCAATAGCCCCTTGGGAAAATAACCCTTGCAGAATACCAATTGTTGCCGTAGAGCTTTGCACGATTACGGTAAAGACCGTTCCGATGACAACACCGAGTACCGGTGTATCACTCATTGAAACCGTCAAATCCTGAAATGCTTGTAAGGAACGGAGCGGCGTCATGCCACTGCTCATTAATTCCAGTCCGAAGAATAAAGAACCAAATCCAAATAAAGCTTGTCCAACGGCGACAATCTTTTGTTTTTTAAAGAAAAAGATGGTAAATGCACCGATTGCTAAAATGAGTAATGAATACTGACCAATGTCTATTCCGATAATAAAAGCCGTTACAGTGGTTCCGATATTTGCTCCCATAATGACACCAATCGCTTGTCTTAATGTCATAAAACCGGCATTTACAAGCCCGACAGTTAACACTGTCGTTCCCGAACTGCTCTGAATAAGTACCGTAACAAGAATTCCAGCAAGGACTCCTAAAAAAGGGTTGCTCGTAAACCGGTCCAAAATATCCCGCAAACGATCACCGGCCGATACCTGCTGCGTAGGAGAGCGCCAGCTCTTTGGCGCTGCCCGAGGCGTTCTGATGAATAGCAATCAGATCCGGAATGCCGCCGCCCTTGACGAATTCGCTACGCACGGTATGACCCGGCGCCTTGGGCGCCACCATGATGACGTCGAGGTCCTTGCGCGCTTCAATCTGGTTGTAATGCACGTTAAACCCGTGGGCGAAAGCAAGCGTAGCGCCCTCTTTCAGGTTCGGCGCAATCTCATTTTCGTAGATCGCCTTCTGATTTTCGTCCGGCGCCAGCATCATGACGACATCCGCCGCCTTGCACGCTTCCGGTACGGTGGCGACCTTCAGGCCAGCCGCTTCTGCCTTGGCCTTGGAAGAAGATCCTTCACGCAGTGCCACGGTAACGTCTACGCCGGACTCTTTCAGATTGTTGGCGTGGGCGTGCCCTTGCGAGCCGTAACCGACAATAGCCACTTTCTTGGCCTGAATGAGGGACAAATCGCAGTCTTTATCGTAATAAACGCGCATAACTAAAGCTCCAAAACAAAAATCAAGTGTATTGTCAGCGTAGCGGGCCTTTCCGCACCGCCTGGGCGGCCCGGATACGGCATGAATTTGACTTTACGCCATCCCGTTTATTGCGTAAAACGCTATATTTGCAATACAACGTTGCAAATATAGAAACACTGAGGCCACCATGGATTACCGCCTGCTGCGCTACTTCATTGCGCTTGCCGAGACGCTTCACTTCGGTCGTGCCAGTGAGCTTTGCCACATCAGCTCATCAACGCTCAGCCGTTCAATTCGGCAGCTGGAAGATGCTCTATCGACCACATTATTCGAGCGCGACAATCGCCACGTCACCCTGACCCGGCAAGGCATTCATTTCCAACGCTACGCCCGCGACACGCTCGAACAGTGGGAAACCATCAAACGCACGCTGGCAGATGACGCGACACGCCTGACCGGCTCGATCAGTATTTACTGCTCGGTGACGGCTAGCTACAGCTTTCTTTATGCAGTATTGAGCGAATTTCGCGCACGCCATCCGGGTATTGAGCTAAAGCTACGCACGGGAGACCCGGCGGATGCCATGAGCCGGGTCGTATCAGGCGATGACGACATGGCCATTACCCCCAGACCACGCACACCACCGCCGGCCCTCGCGTTCAAATCATTGACGCGCTCACCGCTTGTATTTATTGCACCGAACGCGCCGCTTGAATGGCTTCCCGGCATGCCCGAAAGCTCCACCGCCGAGCAGTGGAAGACCGTTCCCATGATTTTGTCCGAAGCTGGATTATCCCGTGAATATACGGATACCTGGTTCAAGGCATTGGGTATTGCACCGCAGATTTATGCGCAGGTGGCAGGGCATGAAGCCATCGTCAGCATGGTGGGGTTGGGGTTCGGTATTGGTGTGGTGCCTAAAATTGTATTGGATAACAGTCCGCTGGCTGACCGAGTACAGATACTCAGCGTCAAGCCCGAACTCCCCTACTACGATGTCGGGCTCTGTGTGCTGAACCGGCGCCTGAAGCGCCCACGCATTCAGGCGCTATGGGAGGCAGTCAGCGAGCGCCGGTTTTAAGGCACACAAAAACGGCAGGCCCGTGAGCCTGCCGCCGATACGCGATGGTTCAAACCGCCGCTGCGTTATTTCTTGTGCGCAGCACCTTTTGCTCTTGAACTGCCTTCCGGGCGAGTCGCGTCCGAGCCGCGTGGACGCACGTACAACACCAGCGCATGATCAACGAGCTCAAATCCGTGCTCTTCGGCAATTTCTTGCTGACGGCGCTCGATGACATCATCCACAAATTCGATGATTTCCCCGCTGTCCAGACACACCATGTGAGCATGGTGCTCTTCATGAGTCATCTCGAACAC
>JABXHG010000519.1 GCA_013393545.1 Alteromonadaceae bacterium
TTGGCTCATGCACTAAATAGATTGTACCTGAAGCAATAGCGGCTTGGCGTCGTCGGTCACTGGCAAGTAACCCGGCTGCCAGTTCAACATCATCAGCATCGAGGTTGTTCTCTACAGCATAATCATACGCAGCTTCCAACGCTTCTCTGTCGCTTTCCGATAAAAAATCAAAGACATTTCCACTATCAGATGAAGGGTTAGGTCTTGGTATCGTTTCACGAATGTTGTGTTCTTGCTGCAAGGCATTTCTCAACGCTTGGCCATCTATATCAATTTCGGTATTGGCTGTTACCATGCTAACGGCTTGGTCAAGCAACGCTTGGCCTCTTGCTATGGGAAGGTAACTGGGCCCAAGTTCTTGGCGTAAAAACTCGTTCGCGCCTTGCATCAATAGGCTTATAGAATGACCTCGGGCGCTAATCTGCAGGGCTGGATTAGTAGTATTGCTGATCCGAGAGCCGGAGCTGCTTGTATTCTCTGAATTCGTTATATTCTTGGAATTAGCAACGGAGGTATCCGACTGCAATGCGCTTTGGGCTGAGCTGTTAATAAATCCAGTGATGATATTCATGCTGCATTTCCTCCTTATGACAAAGGGGGTAATCTGTCATATTGTATTACATCAGTAGCTGTAATCCACTCTTACTGTATCCGCTGTACGGATAGTTGAATACGCTGGATACGCTCCTCCGACTAAAGTAAATCGTAAATGGAAAGTGCCACGGGCGTTAAACCCGTCAAATGCATCTGAATTGTCATTTTGCGCAGCTGATATATCGATACAAAGAAAATCAGAGGATGAGTATTGTTTTCGGTAACACAATTCGACTTCTTCAGACGTATGGCCGTTAGGAATGGTATTCCAATCCCAGGAAACGTCTGTAATTTCAGCGTCCCTTCTGGGGACAGAAGACGGCGGGTTAAATGGAGTGGTTGCATAACCTCCAGAAAAATAAATTGTGTAACCTAACCGCGTGTGCTCCCAGAAATCATCCGCCGCATGTGCTGCTGATGACAATAAAGCGAATATGACAGCCATTCCAGTAAGTATGCTCTTGATCTTCATAGCAGTTCTCCAATTGTATTGATCTATTCATTAGCTCCCCAATGCGCGGGGCGCAACCACATAAAAACAGTAACTTAAGTCAAGTTACTTGGAAGTCAACTACCGCTGTTCGTTGCGCATTAGGCCTCCAAGATATTGGATGCACAACGCTGAATAAGTGTCAAGCGAAATCAGAAACTGCCTCCTGGCGACATCCGGAATTAACCTTTCAGTTCACACGGGTTGTTTTTTTGATGTCCGCAGTGGCCACGGCCTTGATCAGCCCGGATCGCCGCTTCAAGAATAGGAAGTCCAACCGCCTATGCGAAAATATCCCCCTGATCTGGAGTGCCGTCAAGACTCGGTTTAAGCCCTTCTGACCACCGAAGAGCGATGATGGAGAAGAAATTGGCCGCTGGCAGCCGCATCTTCCCAAAGGCCGATCCCAGGCACTGATTGCCCCAGCAACCCTGCTATCCTTGCGCGTTTTGAGTGATATTGGTGCCAGGCTCGATTTATTTTACGCCTAACGCCAATGTTAAGCGGCGACCTTGGAATGGTGCCAAAGGCGCCATGGAAAGGGCGTCCGGTGGAGGCCGAAGGCCGGAACGTACTTGAACGACTGGTTAGAGCACGCTTGCGACCAGCAGGAGGCCGATACCTGCCTCTACGATTATGCCGCCCGCATTTTTAATACTGAAAGCTCGATCCAGAAAGATAGAGGCTGTGCGTACTGCTGCCGCGAATAACCATGCCAGCCCAACAGCAACATAGACCTCAGACTCCTGGAAGAACAAACACCCGGCACCCAGGCCAATAAAAATGCCGCCGTAGGTAGCCCGAACTTCCGATAGCCCCAGCTTTCCATTTGGGACGATACCAACCAGGCCCGCGATTTTTTGGGGAGCGACCAGCCCTAAAGTCCCGAGGGCCAATGTTAAGAACGCACCCAGAAGAGGAAACCATTCCAAAATTTCAGACTCTCCCTGTGTGATCAGTAAGCTCTAACGCCCGCAGCATGCGCGCCCATGGAATGGAGCCGGAGGCGCAATGTAATGGGCGTCGCCGTGCCTGCGATTGTTAGAATTTTTAGACTTTAAGGTTTACTCGAACTCTTTCCCATTGCTGAGTGAGCTCTTGGTTCATCTTGTTGAAAATAGTGGTAGAGAGCTTTATTGCCGCACTGGCTTTAGCTGCTTCATATTCGGCGAATGCATCCAACACACCTGCTTCTACCAACGGCACAGGCGTTTGAGGTTGGCCAAGATAGAGCGAATAAAGCGACTCATAAACTCGTTCATTCCTTATTCGGAGGATCTCCAACTTAATCCATCCAAATAAAATCTCACTTGCGAACAGCAAATGAGAAAGCGCCAATATCAAGCCCAAATCACTCCCTCTATAAATTGTGACAAACAACCAAGCGACCGCGTAGAGGAAAATTTTCGATCTCTCTTTAACAAGCATTCGTTCACATACATGCTTACCAAAGAAAGCATTTTCCATTAAATTCGCACCAAGCTTTAAAATATTGGGGTCTAATTTGTTATTGTAGCATTTATTGGTTTCCTCGATAGTCAACGGTATTCCGAGAGAATTTGACAATAACTGCTTTCTTCTTTGACGCTCGGCAAATGGAATAAAATAATATGCGTTCGAGCTGACTATTACTGCATGACAAAATACAACCACAAAAAATGCCACTGGAACAGTAGATGACAAAAATGATTGATCTTCACTTAAAAAAGGGATGGCAATAGACAAAAAAGCGCCAACATAAAATAAAGCATTCGACAAAATGCTTAATCTTTGGACTGGCCGATAATACTTATCAACTTCGTCGATGCGCTGGTCTTCTTCATTCATAGTAGTAATAACTCGGGAATTTTCCGGAAAAGACTTTATCCCACCACTCAAACGCTTCTCTTATATTTCCAGAGTTTTCAGCATCTCGAGCTTTTTGGGCACGGACTTTGGCGCTTCGGAGCTTAGACAGAGCTGTCTGCTTATTAGCCGCACTGCTACACGGATGTATCATTCCTGATATGCCTTTAGGGTCACGAATTGGCGCCAAATCACAGTCAAACAATTTTTTTATGATAGAATTAACATCAATTTCGTAAACTATAGCCGACTCGGCTTCCATTAGCTTGGTAATTCTTAACTCAAGATAAAATGAAGAAATTGGGACGTTATTATAGTACTTCCACGCCTTCACAAACCTTATTAGGGGTTTAAGGTTCTTTCTGAGTCGGTTGTTCTCATTCGCTACATAAGAGTTATGAGTGCTAGGGCTTGACTCAACCCAACCATTGTTACCATCGGGGATGTGATAAACATTTTTATTTTCGTTTGATTTGTATAAATAATCTGCTGGGATCACTTCAGCTTTATCCCAAGATCCTGCGCCAAAGTCTATGACCACTGCGGGTGAGTCCACATAAACTTTTGTGTTGGGGTATCGTCCCTGAAGGCATTCCTTAACCTCTCTCAACGACACTGAAGAATTCTTCTTGAGCTTTTCTGTCGGAATTGATGCAAAGAAGTCAACATCGCTATGGCGCGATATGCTAGTCCCGTTATTTGCAGACCCAGAATAAAATAGTTGTTTTAGGTCAAAATACAACTGCAGCCTGCTCGTAATAGACGATTTATGCGAGGACGCTTTTCCCGACTCGTATGATCGTGGAATCAAGGAACGATGAAAATCCCTAAATCCTTGATTAACTGAGCGAGTAGGCATTAATTTCTCCTTCTGTGCCCAAAAATTCTAACGCATAGCGAAGCGGCGGCCCGTCAGGGACGTCCGCCTTACGCGGTTGGTTAGTTCACTCACGGCGAGCCAGAAGCAGCCCAACCCCGGCACTACCAAGAAATCCAGCACAGATCCTATTGAACAATTGACGCATAGCCGGACGAGAAAACCAATGACGCAACACATTACCAAAGAGGGAGTAGGAGCCTATCGCGATCCATGCAAGCAGCAGAAAAAGAGCTCCCAAGATAAAGAACTGAAGCCCTATTGAACCTGAAGGGTCTACAAATTGAGGAAGAAAGGCAGTAAAAATCAAAATTGCCTTTGGATTACCCGCCGCCAAAAAGAACTCTTGTTTCGCCAATTGGAGAATATTTTTCCCCGCTGGTGACTCATCAGCGGCACCGGAAGGGTCGGCCGTCAAAAGCTGAAAAGCCAGCAAAAGCAGATATGGACCGCCGACGATTTTTATGACGAGAAATAACTTCTCCGATGTATAAAGCCCTGTTGCCAAGCCTGTAGCTGCAAGAGCAATCATGCCAACAAAAGCAACAGGCCGCCCAATGCCAGCGCAACAGGCTGCCTTGCTGCCGTATCGTTTGGCGGTCGTGAGTGCAAGGGGATTATTTGGCCCAGGAGCCATGTTCAGAGCAAAGCTCGCAGGTATGAATAAAAGCATCGTAGATAAGGTGTAAGCGTTCATTCCGCGACGTTCTGCCACCCCGCTGAGATTCGCTCTACAGTAACCTCACATTTCCCGATACGAGGTTACCCCCATGAGAAAGCACCGTACTCCAGAACAGT
>JABXHG010000520.1 GCA_013393545.1 Alteromonadaceae bacterium
AGCGGCTCTATTTATGTTATAGACACGTTCGGCCAACGATTAAAGCCGGACGAATTCTTGAAAGTCATCGTCGAGAAGGTCGTCAAGTTTCAGCCGACCATAATTGCGGCAGAAGCTCAGGCGGCGCAAGAATTTTTCGTCGATGAGCTGAAAAAACAGCTTACACACGCAGGCTATCCGGCAGACACTCGCGTCAAGAAAGTAAAACACCGCAGTCGAAAAGAGATCCGTATCGAGGCGCTATTACCTTCGATCGAAAACGGAACAATCCAATTCGATCGGAAGCACGCGCTTTTGCTTGAACAATTCGAGCAGTACGGCACGGGCGCCCACGATGACGTTATCGATGCGTTAGAGATGGTGGTTTCGGCCGTTGTGAAGTCGCGTAGAAGAAAAGGCGGCAACATTGGAAACTACCGTTACTGAAAGGAGGCGTTTTAAATCGTAGTCATTGACCGAAATTTTATAAACCCGTTTCAATTCGTCCTTCCAATGGAAGAAGCGCTTGGATCGAAAGAATTTCAGCGCATTGTTGACGAAATCAAGCTTTACCGACGCTACGAAGGCGATCTGAACGTTTGGACCGACTACGTTAAGCCGAAAGAAATCGATTATGAACCGACGCAGCTTACGATGAACTATCCGCGGAAGCTTATCGATTCGACTGCGGCCTGGCAATTCGAGAAGGAACCGAAAGTGACCGTTCCTCCGGACGTACTCGACGATCCTGCGGACATGATTAAGCCGGGATATACGCCAAGTCCACTACAAGAGGAAGAAAACAGCCGGGCAAAGGCGAAAGAACGCTTGCTGACGTGGGTATGGGAAGAAAACCGGATGCACGAGAAGCTACTCGCAGCAGCAAAGGATCGCGCAATCAGCCGAACCGGCGTTTATGCTCGTCTGCACTACGATACCCGGCGCGGCGAAATTAAAATCCTTTGGCATCCCTCGACTGAGGTTATCGCAGTTCATAACGAATGGGATGTCGATCAACTTGACGAAGTTCATTTCGTTGCGTGGTTGGACGAAGAACAGACGAAGCTTTGGAAACTTTCGTATTATCTCGTCTGGAACGGCGATGAAGATACCGGAAACTACGACTGTGAGATCGAAGAGGCGATCTACGATGACGGGCTCAGTCTTGTCGAGAAACGAGTCGAAAGAAAATCGATGGGCCTCGACTTTATTCCGGTCATACACATTCCAACGGAGAAACTTTCGGGGCAGACAAGCGGCTTCAGCGAACTTGAAAAGCTTATCGAAACGGCCGACGAGATTGACCGGAAGCTATCCGACTACTCGGACGCACTGAGATTCGAAATGTTCGCGATCACTCTCTTAACAAACGTCGAGTACGATCCGAAAAATCCGTTTAAGATTGCGCCGGGAGCCATTTGGGACCTTGGCGAAACGAATAAAGAAATCGGAGAGCCTGACGCAAAGAAACTCGAAAGCGGCTTTAAATTTAAAGAGGCGATCGAGGCGTATCTCGACCGTCTACAGAAGCGCCTTCACGAGATAAGCGAGGTTCCAATGGTTAATACCGCAGATCTTAATACCGGAGGCATAAATGACCTCGCATTGAAGATGCTTTACTCATCGATCATTTCTAAAACTCAGCGAGCATGGATCGTTTGGCAGTCGCGGCTACAGACGTTGAACGAATACATTCTGCGTTATATGAAAGCCCGCCAAGAACATCCACGCTTTAAATATGAGAAGGAATGGCTTGCGAAAGTTGATAGCAATTACGGAAGTAAGATCGTGTTTGGACTTCCATTACCGGAGGATCAAAAAGCCCTTGTCGAGCAGCTAGGCGAAGAAATTGCCTACGAGTTGGAATCGGTTAAAGGAGCGATCACTCGAAGCGGAAAAGAGAATGCGGAAGTTAAATTCATGGAGATTTTACAAGAAAGAAACCTGAAAAAACAGGTAGGAGACCCTTACAAAGCTGAACCAGAACCAACATCGAACGAATAACAACGCTCTTGACCTACGGTATTGTCGGTAAACTGCCGGTTGTTGTTATTCGTAATCTACAGTCTACTCGGACTTTAAACGTGGAGGTACGATATGCTGAAATTTTTACCTTTAAACCTACAGTTTTTTGCGGAACAAACAGAACCGGAAAATAAAGACGCTCAACCTACGGCTGGGGAGCCGGAACCAAAACCGACAGAGCAACCGAAGACACCGGAAAAGACGTTCACACAGGCTGAACTCGACGAAATTCTTAACAAGCGTCTTGAGCGCGAGAAAAAGAAGCAAGCCGAACTCGAAGAAAAAGCGAAACGTCTCGAAGAGTTAGAAAAGGCCGAAGAGGAACGCAAAAAAGCGGAAATGTCCGAAGCTGAACGTCTGCGGGCCGAGAAAGAAGAAGCGGCCAAGAAAGCGGAAGAAGCCTCGGAGAAAGCTAAAAAAGCGGAGGAATCGGCCAATCAGCGGATTATTAATACGGAACTTCGCGCAATCGCTCGATCTCTTAACGCAAACGATCCGAATCAAGTGCTCGCACTACTCGATAAGTCTGCGGTACAAATTGACGAAGATGGAAACGTAAAAGGAGCCGAAGAAGTGGTCGCTGCGTTTAAAGAATCCAGTCCGTGGATGTTTAAACAGCCGATCGGGGCCGACGCATCTGGCGGAAGCAACCCGGCCAAGAGCAACACCCAAACGGAGATTGTCGCGAAAGAGAAAGAATTGGACGAAACGAAAAAATTAGCGCTTAAAAATCCGCGTTATCTCGGAAAAGTCACAAAGCTCTACAACGAACTTCGAGAGCTAAAAAACAAACGGTAATTCAGTCGCCCTATGGCGGCTTTTTTAATTACAAAAAATTATTAGGGGGGATTTACACATGGCAGTTGCACAATCGTATGATTTCCAGCAACAAGTTCGCGACATGCAGGCGAACGTAGATTTAATTCTTACAAAGGCACCGGTTCTTTTCGGTTTGATCGGAACAGGTGAAGCCCTAACGCAAACAAAGTTCGAATGGCAAAACGATTACTTGAACAGCGACACAGCAATCGCTAAAGCTGCCGTAGCGGCCGATGCAACCGAAATCCAGTTGGACGCAGGCGACGCTCGCAAATTTACGGAGAATGCACTTGTGCAAAACGGTCTTGAAGTATTGCGCGTAACAAAAGTCGACGAAGCTGCCGACAAAATTACGGTCCAACGTGGATATGACGCGACTACTCCAGAAGCCATCGAAGCAAACGGAGAGCTGAAGGTTATTTCTCGTCCTCGTCCAGAAGGTGAGTCCGTGCTTAGAAAGAACGAAATCAATGACCGTATTGTATCGTTCAACTACTCTCAGATTTTCACTCGTTACGCTTCCGTTTCTCGTACGCAACAACAAGTAAACACTTACGGAGTTGCTGACGAGCTTGACTACCAGGTTAACTTGCGTTTGCAAGAGATGGTTCGCGAAATTAACAACTCTCTAATTTACGGCCGTAAATACCAAGGGTCTGATCTGCAACCTCGTACTTCCGGTGGCTTATTTGCGTTCGCTCAAGAACAGGGATCTGCTTCAAAAGATTTCGGAGGTAAGGAAATCACAGCAAAAGGCTTGAACGATGCTATCGAAGAAACTTTCAAACGCGGCGGACGTGTGAACACAGTTCTTTGTGCGCCGAACGTTTCTCGCCAGATCACTAAACTTGCGGGCGATACTATCCGTACAACTCGCGGAGAGGGTCAAGTCGGCTATCAGATCATGTCCTTCATGAGTGATCTTCCGGGCGGTGCAGTTTCTCAGGTC
>JABXHG010000521.1 GCA_013393545.1 Alteromonadaceae bacterium
ACTCGGAAATTATATAGCAGGAGCTCGAACTTCGCTGAATATCCCCTCGTTCAAAATCTTGTTTTCCTATTTGTAATTAGTATCGCTTTTTATTGTCTACAGCGCCAAACCTCGAGTGCGCTCGACAAGTTTGGCGACTTCAGAATCTAATAAGAACTTAGGCTTTAAATAGTCAGCCTTTACTGCTTCTACGATCTCACTCGCTCTTTTAATATCCTCAACAGCCCTTGCCTTGTTCCATCTTTCATACTCTGGCGAGATGTCGCTGACAGCTCCATCAGCAATTATCTCACCGTCATTTAGCCAGATTGCCCGTTTACAGTGTTTCCTTATTGATGCTGCCGAGTGCGACACCAAGAAGACTGTTCCACTCTTTCCAAGAAATTCGTCCATCCTCTTCTTCGCGCGTATAGCAAATGCGGAATCACCGGTTCCCAATGCTTCATCGATCATTAAGACCTCAGTTGGAATTGCCGTGGCAATAGCGAACTTCAGCCTCGCCTTCATACCCGACGAATAGGTCTTGAATGGCCGCCCCATCGCGGCTCCGAGGTCCGCCCATTCCCCAATTTGCACTACTAGGTCTTCAACTTGAGCCGGTGCGACTCCCTTCGCTAATAACCCCAGACGAGCATTCTGGTCACCTGTGAGGTGCCCTTGGAGCGCCGCCGAGACACTCAAAAGGGTCGGCATTTCACTTACAAAGACTTCCCCAGTTGAAGGTTGTAGTGATCCAGCCATAATGTTCATCAGAGTAGATTTGCCGGAACCGTTTCGTCCGAGAATACCTACCGATTCTCCGCTATACGCAGCAAAATTTATATCTTTCAAGGCCATGACCTCATTAGAAGTTAATGTAGCTTCTTCGCGCCGCCTCCGAAATCGCCTTTTAACTTCGTAAATCATACTCATATTACGGACCATTACTGTCACGTCATCGGACACCCGAATACCTACTTTCAGCTTCCCAGAAGAAGATATACCCAAATGCTGCCATTCCAAAACTCCAAAGTGCCAGATACAGCCAAACTCCGAGTTCCGGTATCTCGCCGTTTAACACGCAGGTCCTAACTGCTGTGAGGAATTGGTAAACAGGATTCGCTTTCATGATCGCCGAAAGCGTTGGATGTGCGTCAAACCGGTCCAAAGAGAAGAATACGCCCGACAGAAAAAAGAGTCCCCGACTGATTAAGGAAATTGGTGTCTTCAAATCAGGAATGAATGCGGTGAGTCTGGCGACAATAAAGCAAATGCCCAGTCCAAAGAACCCAATGAGAAGTAGTACTGGTAAAACCAGAACGATTGTCCAGGAAACAGGCTTGTCCGCCTGCAGCGCCAAAGCAACTGCGATAGCCACCAGACCAGGAGCAATCGAGTCAATTGACTCTTTCAAGCTTACCCCCAATGGCATGGCGGCCCGAGGAAATTGAAACGAAGAAATCATTGCTTTGGACTTCTGAATTAGATTGACGCCTGTAGCAAATCCCCTCGTACATAAGCGGAAAAAGATTACGCCAATAGTAAGAAACCCTACGAAATTCTCAATTCCCCTGTCAACGCCGAGAACAACTCCGAAGATAAATGCATACAGTAGAACTTGTACAAGTGGATCCAGCACAACCCAAGCCCTGCCTAAAAAGGTATCTCTACCCTTTGCCATCGACTTGCCGGCAGCGTCTGCACGTATAAAGAATCTTTTCGCCCAAAGTGCCCGTGTATAACTCCAAAGGGAGGGCCTCGATTCAATTCGCTTTATGGAAGTATCGGAAATTAATTCCATCGGCCTTCGTCCCATTTACATTCCTTCTTAATCCGAGTTGCTTCTTAGAAGATACAACTTCGCGAGTTCTAACATGTAAAAGCTGGAGTAGGTTTTCAGTACAACGGTCTATTAGTTTAAGACTTGCACAAACTCAAACCGCTATTTGCATCATTCTGTAGTTCTCTACCACAGCAAGCAATCCCAGTTGTCGCTTTCGTACAAGGTCTCACTTAACTTGGACGCATAGCAGCAAAAGACACTGACTTTCCTCGAACGCAACGCCACCTATCTAATACAGCTACGCGCCAGTATAGATCTTGGCAACTTTTTCCCCTAAAGCATTCCAGGTTCGCGACTCAACCCAGCGTCTTGCGCATTCTAGATCTATCGGTGACTGGTCAAGTATCAATAGCGTTTTAGCAAGTTCCACGGGATTTTCCGGCTCAAAAAATTTAGCGTATCCTCCAGTTACTTCTCTGAGCGCTGGTAGATCGCTAGCTACGATTGGTACCCCCAGTGCTGATGCTGGGAGGGTTTTTAGCGGAGTGACCGACCTAGTCACTTCAGAATCTATCCTCGGGACGCACAGTACATCGATTTCCCGATACCAATCCATTGCTTCGACTTCGGGCACTGCACCGGTAAATAGAATCCTTGCATCCACGTCAAGATTTCGAGCGAGCTGCTTAAGACTATCTAGTTTCTCGCCGGCTCCCACCACCACAACTTCGTAGGTCGAAGGCAATAGGGGTATCGCTCTAATAAGAGTATCAATTCCCTCGTATCCCACAATTGAACTTATCACTCCAATGAGGACCGTTCCATTTGAGATCGTGTTGTCTTTCCGAAGCCGTGCTCGGTGCTTCGGAATATGCAATAGTTGATTCTGAAAACCGTTCGGAACTACTCTGCATTTTGATTCTTCATGTCCCCGAGCAACAAGTTTCGACAGAGAAACTTCACTTAACGTTATAACCCGCCAAGCTGCTCTAATCGCCTCGTCCTCTTTTGCACGCATCTTCTCGAAATAGCGTGGCAGTTGATTCTCACCGACAGCCTCACCTTGAACAGAGGCTAGCCAAGTAGATTCCGGTTCACCACGAACTTCATAAATCCAAGGAATTCCTAGTTCGGCAGCGGCTCTTGAAGCGACTAATGCATTTGTGAAGTCTGTCGTGGTGTGAATCAACGTAATCGCGTTGAGCTTGCAAAGTTTCACCATGGACTCAACTGCCTGATCTATCGCTTGCTTCGGATTCAAGCTAAAAACTCTCGGTAAAATTCGTACGTATTTCAAATTGTCCACAACATCAATTGCGTTACGAACGGCATGTCCAATAACCCATGGATATCCGTACCTAGTCATTGCTATCACATTCACATTGGCCTGCGACGCTAGTGCCGAATAAAGGTTATGACTTCGCAGGGAATAGCCCGAGTTTGTATATGGCAATGAACTCGTCAAAAACACTAGGACATTCTCTTTACTTGGACCGAAATCACGAGGAACGGACGGCACCACTCTTAAATTGAGGCGCTTCTCAGTTCTTTCAATTCTTTTCAACGCCAATTGATCCAGTACTTTATGAAGTCCTTGTGACTTTAGCGTGCTCTCGCTTGAATCTGGCGGTTCGAATTGTCCATTCCGTTCTACTAGTTCTAAAGGGCTGAGATTTTGCGAAAGTAGCGTTCTTATTCCTAACTTCTCTTGTAAACCAAATTTTCGCCCGATCTTTAGAAAGACATTATTCAAAAATCCTCGGGGATCCGACATACCCAAACTCGTCATCGTGGATCCAAATCCCACAAGACCCTCAGCCACGCTCGAGACATTACTCA
>JABXHG010000522.1 GCA_013393545.1 Alteromonadaceae bacterium
GGCGATGCACCTCGTCGCGGGTCAGGTGCTTGCGGCCTCGAGCCGCGTCGTTAGCCGAGCGCGTGCGTACTGTCCGGCTTTCAGTGGCCGGGCGCAGGCGAGTCACACGAGACGAAGCGGCGTCAGTCATGGGCTTGGGCTCCCTGGGCGGCGGTAACTGTCCGGGTTTTAGTTAAAAGGCAGACAGTTTATAAAACAAAAAACCCCAGCTCACTTTAAGCTTTGAGTAGTTTTATATCTATTTAAAAAACTAACCTTCTTGATGGCAACGGCGCCACTCACTATCAGCAACAGCAGAACCAGTATGCTGTCCTTGGCTAACAATGCTGATCGTTTTTGGCTTCCTTATTATCTTCGCCATTAGCATAGGCCAACGTGGTAGTTTTAGTCCAATAGGAGCATACCTATCTTGTTAGGTCAGACATCGTCTTTTTCATTTTTCAGTGTAAAAAAACTTCACCAGCCTTATATTTTTTTCTTAAATCATCCAATGGTTTTGTTTGGCCGTCTTCGTTGGTATACCGCCAAAACGTCCAACCATTAACGCGGCGATAAGGCAAACCATCATCTGGTTTTCCTGATACAGTCGCGCGAACAATACCGCCAGCGATTGACAGTGATGTATATCTTTTTCCATTCATTAATACGAACCCATCCGAGTCAATCTCAGCACTAAAATCTCTACCCCTAAAATTTACATGAATTGGAAAGTAAGGATTTATAATCCCGGCCTCAATCAAAGTTATGAGTTTAATGCGTTTATTGTTCACACTGTATCTCTCTGGCTGGAAAAACGCTGCACAATGTTACTGATTGACTGTTTCCAATGGGGCGCTTCTTGATTGGAAATGGAGCGGCATTCAACCATTATTTGATGAAGAAATCTGGGCATATCGGTCAAACGCTCACGTCCAGATGAAAAAAACTCTCCGAAGTCACTAAGTGTAAGTGGCACAATATCTAATGATAGCTTACTGTCATCGGGAAGATACCAGTCACCAGAGCGGAAAGTATTAGCTGTATTACTATCTATCTTTACGGCGATAAACAAACCGTAGACAGGTTTTTCTGATTTTTCGGTGTATTGCGCCACATGCCGGCGCACTGGTTCACCCTCAGCAGCCTCCTGTCGTGATGATGTGGTTAAAGTAACTTCCACTACGATAATGGCATCTGCGAGCTCAAAAACCATATCTGGTCCGCCACCGGGAGCGCAGTTCACCGGGAGAAAGTCTTGGTCGATCTGGAAGCGCCGGGCTTCCCAAGGCTGATTGCAAAGGCTGTCCATGGCAAGAAAGGCTCGCCATATAGCCCACTCTAGATAGACCGGGCCCTCCCCGCGTGGGATCGTAACCCTATTGCCGTCAGGCAAATTAGCTTTTCCACGATTCGGTATTGCTTCAAGCCATGCCATGATTTCATCCAATTCATTGGCTTGCTGGTCGGCATATTCCTGTTCGTCAAGCTGCAAGAGCCTAGCGTCTAGCTCGTGCCGGTACTGCTCCAGGTCAGGCAGAGGCGCATCAACGACAGGCGCTTCAACCGAAACACCACGGTTATGGAGCTGCTCTATAAGATCATGCACCACGGTATTGGAATATTCAGCGTTATCAGTAGGTAATTCTGCACCTTGCCAAAGCACCTCAAAATAAGGCTTATCATCTAGCTTGGTTTCTTCCTCATCGCGCAACAGGGCGGCGAGCTGCTCACGAGGTGAGGAAAGGGCTATACCGCGTCCTGCGGTTCGGAAAAGGCCAGTAGCTTTCAAATAACGAAAAGACAAGTCAGCATAATCATCAAGCGTACTGCTCTGACGGTTTATTTTGTCAGCTATATGTTCATAAAAACCACGGTCATAGGAACGGACATTTCCTCTTGCCTTATCACGCCCATTCCGAAAGCTTACAATATTACTTACGATGTTATTGATGCCGTCTGCCGGAGTAGCAGTTTGTACAAATAGAGCAAATTCCTGAAAGGAAAGTTTCGCAACATACCCGTCTTTGGCTAGACCTTTAATAACTCGTAGAATGAGACGCAGCGGAGAAAAACTCTCTCCGGCATATTGCTTCTCGATCGGTGAGGGAATGCGATAAATTGCAAGCGAGCGCAAAAAACATTCCTGCTGCGCGGTGATTATTTCAGAATTAGCAAGGCGGTAACCGTTCGGTGTTATTTCAAAAGGGCGGCCGGAAAGCTGCTCAATATCTTCGGTTAAAGAAGATAAATATGGGTCTATCGTACCACTTTTAACACCTCTTTTTAGCTGTGGGGTGATAAATCCGAGCTGCGAAAGCGCAGCTCGCCATTTACGACCAAGATCAGAAGCGTCTTTACCGGCAGTTACTCGAGGAGCATCAAGTATACCATTATGATGCAAGAGAGCGGCAAAAGTGTTTTCTTGAGACTGGCCTGATATATTGCCGTTCAACTGAGAACCGTGCAAAATACGTAATGCATCACGAAGACGGTAGGGTGTACGAACGGTGGTATTTCCAATATGCCAGAGCATCATCAAAAACCTACAAACAAATATTCTTTTACTTCATTTTTTGTATCGCCTCTTTTATTGGCGAAGCTATATCTATAATCAATATCAACTACTTCAACATTCCGCTTGTATTTTGACATGATTGATATTATTTCCTCTCGGGTAGGCTCTGAATTTGACGAATAAGAAACAAGCAAGATGCTATCTTTCAAGCGTTGGAATAGCTTATCGAAAGCATCTACAGCCCCAGATCGAGTGCTAAACGGGGTCGGATAGTTTTTGAATTTCTTAGTCTTAGTATGCCATTGCATGTCTACGCCCTCCCAGTTCCGTGCCAACCCTTCAACGAAGTGATAACGCCGAACATATTCATTATCAGAAAATGGACTATAATAAGGAGGATCAATATAAACAAGATCTGCTTCGAATTGAGTTGTCATGGCATCACCACGTCGAGCCTGATTTTTTTTGCCGTTGTCAAAGATGGATGCGTTTATTAGTTTTGCCGCATTACGAATTTGTTCTTCCATACTCATGCGAAGATCAGCGCGACCATCATCGTAGCGCAAACCGGTATAAGTGAATATGCCCCGCGCACGCTTTTTAAGGCAGGCTCTAATTAGTGAAGACATGGCTATGGCACGTTTTTCTTTATTAGGTAGTCTACTGATATTAGAGCGAACCAAGTCTATTATGGCGTTTTCCTCATCAGTGTAGTAAAGTCCTTCAAAAGTTTCTTGTACAAAGCGACTCGCATCGGGATTAGGTGAAAATAGTTTATCAATTTCTTTTTCTGTGAGAACATGACTGTTATTCTCAATCATAGCTTTTGAAAACGTAGCGCTCATAGCCATGTAGTCATTAGTGAACACCTGTTTCCCCATAGTTTTGAAAAGATATCCAACCACGCCGGATCCAGAGAATAGATCCAAGACAGAGTTGAATTTAAACTGAGAGACCACCTCCTGAATATGGGGCAAGA
>JABXHG010000523.1 GCA_013393545.1 Alteromonadaceae bacterium
ATTGATAAAAATAGCGATTACATCAAAACCGATGAAGTCAAACGACACTGGCGCGATTTCACTGAAAACTCACAAGCACGGAAGGGGGAGGGCGATAAAGAGATTCGCCGCATCAAGCAACAGTTCGCCAAGGAACGTGCGGCCATCTTTGATGAGTATCAACACGACAAGCAGCGGATAAAAGCAGCCCATCTTTCACGACAAGATCGTATCTACCAAACCGCGCTATCTGTGCGTCATAAGATGGGAAGGCTTGAATCCCTTTCGGAAGAACAGAGCAACACCATTTCAGCGTTAAAAAACTCAATTAAACCTTTTGGCGAAAGTGAGGTTAAGACCATGAAAAATCTGCAAGCGTGGGAAGAAAGAAATATGGAAAAATCCAGGGAGAAGGATTTGCACGACAGTGATTTTGAATCACATGATGCAGCTATCCGTCCATCAGCAGACTTCAACTCGCTAGATTCTGTTAAACGCAACATGGAAAATGCCAGCCACAACGCCCAGGCAGTCGCTAAATCAGGAACGGACGTTTTAGGCGCCAAAAAACCAAGCATTAATGACCTCGGAGTAAAGAAATCAGATCATGGTGCCGACTTCACTCACAATAATCAGGTTATTTTTAGAGATCATGGTAATTATATCTCAACTTCCAAAGAGACAAGCCAAGATATGGCAGAGCTCACCCTTAGCTATGCAGTAAATCGCTACGGTAGTCAGCTTGACATTAAAGGCACGGACGACTTCAAGGAAAAAATAGTTAAATCTGCTTTCGAGAAGGACTTGAAGGTTGAATTTTCTGACAAAGGGATGAACGATAAACTGCAATCCATGCGGACACTTCAACGTGAAGACACTGATAAAATGGACAAAATCAGTGAGGCCGTAAAATCCGCGAACAAAATGGAACCGATGTCGGAAGAATATTATGGTAACGATGATGTAGAATCAGCTTACAATGAAACTATAGGGGAGAAAATGGATAGTTTTTCTGCCCATGAAGAAGACAGCATTAAAAAGGCCGACGACCTTCGCCAAAATATGCTTACAGAAAGTGCTCGTCATCGAGGCCGTAGCCTTTTGCCTGCCGGTACATTAATTGTTAGTAGCAATGCTGCCAGCGATGTGTACGAAACTAACCTTAGTGCTAAGGTGATGGCTGATAAAGAAGAATTAAACTTTATCGAAAATCAACGAGAAAACGGTAACAACGTTTCCAAAAACCCGAACCTTCAACCGAATATCGAAAAAGGGGAGCAGCTTCTCAACGACTTTAAATCTCATAAAAGCGAAGATAATAAAATGCAAGGTGAAGTTGATCGCTCAGAAATGTCAATGCAGCAAGTCGAGGAAAAGATTAAAGGCATTAATGATAGCAGCGGACAGAAAAGCAAGGAAGGGCAAAAAGAAAATCAAAAAGATAAAGACTTTGGAATGGATTAATTTAAAAAGGAGAACTTGCTTTGAAATCTATTTATACGGTAATTATGGCATTAGTGATTCCTTTCCTGATGCTTTCAAAAAGTCAGGTTGCCTCAGCGGCTGATGAAGATGAGTGTGCCACTTATATTTGTCTGCCAGCAGGCTTTGGCCCCTCAGAATGCAGTGACTCTTATGATGCAATGGTGGACAGGCTCGAAGATGGTGATAGCCCGTTACCTAGCTGGGGGGCCTGTTTTTCAGATTCCGATTCAGATAGCGTCATACCTATTCAGACAGAGTATGGTAATGCGACTATAGTTGATAGTGAGTTTGCGAAAGACCAGACTTGTCGCAGGCGTGCAAATAACGAATGGGAGCCCGTTGGCTGCAATGGTCGCAACTACTGGTATATTGAAGTTTATGACGAGAAGGGCACCCCCTATCCCCTCATGAATTCTGATGATAATGGAGCTACTGTTGGGAATACTAGATATGTACCGAAATAAATAGCTTTCAAAGAATAACGGGCAGCAACACTGTTGGTGCCCGTTATTAATTTTATCCTTCTTTCTCATTCCGCGTGTTTTTTGAACCACTAGTGCTTTTAGTTGCCGATCCACTCCTGGCGCTTTTACTAGTGCCACTACTTGACCGGCTGCTGCTTGACTTATTATTTGTTTTTTCCTGTGCTTTTAGTGTTTCAAGTTGACCTTTTAGACTTGCAGCCATTTCGCGTGCTTTAGCCGCTTCCTCTTGACTATCCGACACCTTTTTTTCCACCGCTGTGATGCGCCGTTCTGCTTCTTCGCGCACCTGTTGTATTTCCTGGGCGTGCTGATTCCTGGTCACTTGATGCGCTTCGCGTTCTTCTTGCAGAGCTGTCCGGCGTTCATCCGCCTGTAGCTGCGCCGCCTCTGTGCGTGCATCGCTGACAGCCCTAGCTTGATCCGCTTCTATCCGAGCCTGTTCAGATCGAGCCGCTTGATCTTCGATTCTGTGCCTCTCAGCGCGCTCATATTCCCTCGATTCCTCAAGCGTGTGTATGCGGTTACGAGTTTCTGCCAGGGCATCGCGGGCCTCATCGCCCGCTGATCGTGTCCGCTCCAACTCCTCCCGCGTACGGGCGACTTCTTCCAGGGCGCTTTCGTGCTGGGCAACCGCCGTGTCCCGCTGCCGTTCCAGGTCACTGACTTGCTCCCGCAGGCTTTCGGCCTCTTGCTCCAGGGTTTCTCCAATCTCGGCGAGTTGGTCCGCTGTTTCTCGTGCGTTTATGGCCTCTTGTTCGGCATCACCACGCGCTGCCGATGCCACCCGCTCTAACTCTTGTGCCAGGGCCTCGGCCAATTCTTGGGGCAGGGCGGCCGCCTTTCGTTCAGTAGGCGCTTGGGCAGATTGCCAAGCGGACAGATGCTTATGGATGGTGTTCATGCTTCCGCTACCTAGTTCAGCGCGCACACGCTGAAGCGTAGGCTCTTCACCCCGTCCGACCAGGGTATCCGCTGCCGCTGCAACGTCGTCATAAGTCACACCAGACCGTGCCATATTTTATCCTCGCTTTTCCGTATTTCGTATTTCGTATTATACGGAATATCATACGAAATACAATACGAAATACGGCATACGATACGATTAACTACGATACACTATCGTGATACCCGTGCCAGCTTGGCACCGGCGCAGCCCGTCCAGGGCCACCGGCACCGCCTAGGCGTCGGCTACCCGATCCGGTTACCAGGACGCCGACCAGCGGCGCGATACTCTGGCCAGGACGGCAAATAGGCGGCTGTATGCAAAATCTAAGGCGAGTTCGGAACTGTTCCCCATCGCGAGGCGCGTATAGCACCGCTAAGGCACAGCCAAAAGGGGAGGGTGGCCACCTAATCATCGGCCACCGTCGCGATGCTTC
>JABXHG010000524.1 GCA_013393545.1 Alteromonadaceae bacterium
ATTTAATGAACACCTTGGCGATCTTGTCGTGAAGCCTACGGGGAAACCGACCCTAGTTCCAGAATCGGACAAGGGCCCCGAGATCAATTCAGTTGAATCGGCGCAAGCTGATTTTCAATAAAAAAAACTTAAAAATAAAGGAGAAATGAAACAATGGCAGTTAACACAAATTCAAGCACAAAGGTAATCACAGGAAAGGTTCGTTTTTCTTACGTTCACATTTTTCAACCTCACGCGATTGAAGAAGGCCAGGAACCAAAATACAGCATGTCGATCATTATTCCAAAGTCGGATAAAGAAACACTGAAAAAAATTAAAGCAGCAGTAGAGGCAGCAAAGCAGGCAGGGGCCAGCAAGTGGGGCGGTAAAATCCCGAAAAACCTCAAAACCCCTCTACGTGACGGTGACGAGGAAAGACCGGATCAGGAAGAATACGCAGGAGCTTACTTCTTAAATGCTTCCAGCAAGACGCGACCTGGTGTTGTCGATGCTCACCTAAATGAAATTATTGACTCTGAGGAAGTCTATTCCGGATGCTATGGACGCGTGTCTATCAACTTCTACCCGTTTAACACAGCCGGAAACAAAGGAATTGCATGCGGCCTAAACAACGTACAGAAATGGGAAGACGGGGACTATCTCGGCGGACGCTCTCGCGCTCAAGATGACTTTGACGCCCTCGATGTCGAGGATGACGATGACGACGACTTTTTAAGCTAATTTGAAGGATTTAGGGGAGACGATTGTTTCCCCTCTTTTAATAGAGTAGGAGGCTGTAAATATGAAAAAAGTTTGGCTTGTAGTAACTCAATATAGGGATGTCGATGAGTACGAAGATAAAGAAATTTTAGCGACTTTCACCGAGAAAGAGGACAGGGCAATGCTTGAATACTTAGGCGATATAGTGACTTCTAAGACCCGTTTTCTCGAAAAAATATTTGAGCTCGACTTACTGAAAGGTGAGCTGTCTGAAATGGATCTAAAGCTTTCAAACGGGAAGCTCTGTATTGAAAAGAAAAAGGCGTGAAATTCATGAAAACGTTAGCCATTGATATAGAAACCTATTCCAGCGTTGATCTGATCAAGTCAGGCGTCTACGCCTATACGGAGGCTCCGGACTTTGAAATTTTGCTGTTTGCTTATGCTTTTGATGATGAGCCGATCCAAATAATTGATTTAGCCCAGGGCGAAAAGCTCCCCCCTGAACTTTTGGCAGCTTTGACGAGCTCCAAAGTCATTAAAACCGCATATAACGCCAATTTTGAAAGAACTTGTATCGCCAAACATTTTGACCTTTTGATGCTGCCGGATCAATGGCGTTGTACGGCCGTGCATGCGACAACGCTCGGGCTCCCAGGCAATCTTGATGGCGTAGCAAAATCAATGAAGCTGGAAGCTCAAAAAGATAAAGCCGGCAAAGCGTTAATCAGGTATTTTTCTATTCCGTGTAAGCCAACAAAGGCGAACGGCGGGCGAACCCGTAACCTCCCTGAACACGATCCGGAGAAATGGGAGAAATTTAAGGCTTATTGTATCCAAGACGTTGAAGTGGAACGGGCTATTAGGAAACGCCTAATAAAATACGAGGTTCCACAATCAGAACAATCTCTATGGGCGCTTGATCAGGAGATCAATGACCGCGGGGTCCGGGTAGATACGGAATTGGTCAAGCATGCTATAGCTTGTGACACAGCATATCAAAACAAACTGATTGCAGAAGCAAAGGAACTGACGGGCTTAGAAAACCCAAATAGCGTTTCTCAATTAAAAGCCTGGCTAGAAGAAAAAGGACTAAAGGTGACGAGCCTCAATAAAGATGCCATTTCGAAGATGATCGATAAGTCAGAGGATGAGACCGTCAAACGGGTTTTGAAGCTCCGCCAGGAGTTATCTAAAACCTCCGTAAAAAAGTACCAGGCCATAGAAAGGGCGCTTTGTCAGGATAACCGTGTCCGGGGACTGCTTCAATTTTATGGCGCAGGCAGGACGGGCAGATGGGCCGGCAGGCTTGTACAGGTTCAGAACCTACCGCAAAACAAACTATCAGACCTGGATACCGCCCGTAATCTGTTAAAAGCGGGTCAGTATGAAATGATCGAACTGCTTTTTGACGGGGTGCCTTTTGTATTATCGCAGCTTATCCGGACGGCGTTTATACCGTCTGAGGGCTGCCGGTTCATTGTTTCCGATTTTTCCGCAATAGAGGCCCGGGTCATTGCCTGGCTTTCAGGTGAAAAATGGCGCTTAGAGGTTTTCAATACACATGGCAAGATTTATGAAGCCTCTGCCTCTCAAATGTTCAATGTGCCGGTTGAATCGATAACCAAAGGAAACCCTTTGCGACAAAAGGGAAAAATCGCTGAATTAGCCCTAGGCTATCAAGGCGGAAAGGGCGCCTTGATTCAAATGGGCGCCTTAGACATGGGGCTCAAGGAAGAGGAGCTCCCGGAATTGGTTGACGCCTGGCGTGAATCCAACGCAAACATCGTGAAGTTTTGGTATGACGTTGAAAAGGCCGCGATCTCAGCAGTTCGCGATCGTAAAGAACAACGGCTGCAGCACGGTTTACTTTTCTTCTATGAGTCCGGCATTCTCTTTATTCAGCTTCCATCTGGCCGCCGCCTGGCATATGCCAGGCCAAAGCTTATACGCGATGAACGTTTTGGAAAAGACGCTCTGACGTATGAGGGCTCGGAAAACGGCAAATGGACCAGGCTGAATACTTATGGCGGAAAACTTACGGAGAACATTGTCCAGGCCGTCGCCCGCGATTGTCTCGCTGTCGCATTAAAGCGATTGGATGCCGCCGGCTACCGTACGGTTATGCACATTCATGACGAAGCCGTTTTGGATACTGAGGAAGGGGCAGGCTCCCTGGAACACGTTGAAAAGGTGATGGGTGAGCCTATCCCTTGGGCAAAGGGGCTGCCGCTGACAGCTGACGGGTTTGTCACGCATTACTATAAAAAAGATTGATAGGGGCTGAAAGCATGCGATTTTTGAGAAGCCTTATAGCCCTGCTCGGGCTTTTCTTGTTTGCTAGGAAAAGAGATTCCGAATACATGAAATGGATTGAGAGGGACGGAAGGTGATGGAAACAGCTTTAAAAAAACG
>JABXHG010000525.1 GCA_013393545.1 Alteromonadaceae bacterium
GAACTTCAGCACGATTTCCTGTGGAGGATTCGCAAGCACACCCCGCAACCCGGCGAGATCGCCATATTTGATCGTTCCCATTATGAGGATGTGCTGGTGCATCGCGTGGATAAGCTTGCGTCGCCGTGCCTGGCTTGGTTAAATGCCGTACTCACGCTCCACCCTTGCCACACGAACCCGAAAGCTGGAGTACCATTTTTGATGGCCAAGTCGCTGAGCTTCTCGATGCTCTGCGTTCTTTTTCCAATTGGTGATGGATTCCAGGCTTTCCCAGTAAGAGACCGTGATACCTAAATCCTCCCGCACAGACTCCATACCCAAGAAACCTGGTTGGGATGCCGCCAACTCGACCATCCTGTCTGCCATTTCCCCGTAACCGTTGTCTCCCTCGGTGCGATGGCTACTGAAAATGACCGCGTAATACGGCGGCTCAGGAGTTTTGGCTATCTCTGACATAGATCCCTCTAGGCATTTAACGCCCGCAGCACGCGCGGGTTTGTAGTAGAGGCGCAGCCGCAACGGAAAAGCCGTCGCAGTGCCTGCTATTGTTAGGCTTACACCTCATCATTTGGGAAGTCTATGCCAGAAATGAAAAGTTTAGACTCTTTTTTATCGACCGAAATGAAGTCGGCTTTGTTTGACAGCCCGCCAAGATCACCATTTCTCCCGCCTTTAATCCTTCCATGCGCAGTATTGAAGGTAATAGCCTCGCCAATAGAGTAGGAGTACCTATCCAGTTTTGAATCGAAAAGGCCATCTGAACTCTTTGGGTATTGGTTGAATTTGATTACGTTGTACTCAGGTTGCAATAAGCTGACAAATGCCTTTTCCGCATCAGCAACAAGTTTTTTGTGCTGATAATCAAAATCAAGATCAATATCATCTCCGGCCCCAAACGTGCTTATAAATAGCGGTTCTAGCCGGAAAAGGAAAAGAAAAATCTCATCGGAAACTCTTGCTCCTGGGTATCGCTGCGGCTCATTTGATAGTATTGCCTGTCTCGCGTGATGTCCTTTTTTGATAAGCCGATCATAGCTATCACCTACTTTAGCTATGCCTACATATAGAAGGTCGTATCTGAAAAGTTCTTCGAAGTTGTCAATCCCAGAAACGCCTTGCATATTTCTAGATCTATACCAAAGAATGTTTTCAGGCGTAAATCTATCAAGAATGTAGTTTTCACCCTCTTTTTCATACACTATCTCTATAGCATTTTCGGTAAGCGATAGACCAAACTGCTCGCCCTGAAAATGAGCCACGGACTTAAGCTCACCGATGCCTATAATCCCATGGCTTCTATTTTCATCGGCAATATAAATATCAAACGAAATCGTCATATCATCGTCGTTAAAGACGATATTACTGAATTTCGATTTTGGCTTCCCACCAATCATATAAAAATCGCTTGCTCTCATATGCTCGGCAGCAGGCTCATCTTTGAAGTGGTGAGCCTCTTGATTAGATATTGGCGGAAAGACCAGCTCCAGAAAAGTTGCCTTTGCTCGATTCATTAAAGTTCCTTGAGTTAAAAACCAAAGCGGTCACTACTCGGCCGCCTAACGCTTGCAGCATGCGTGCCCACGGAATGGAGCCGAAGGCGCAGTGTAGTGGGCGTCGCCGTGCCTGCATTTGTTAGGCTTGGGCATATGGCTAGAAGACGCTAGAAATGGAATAGCCACACGCCTTAAGCTCCTTTGAAACCTCAGTTTTCCACGCACCAAACGGATCCAACGGGACATAGACAACACCACTAATGTCATTGGGTGTTTCAATTTCGCCTTTTACCAGAGAGCAGACATTTTCTCGTCCCAATTTGGCCATAAGGTAGCCATGCTCAAAAACGACATTTTGCCGTGCCCTATTTTTGGGTGGAGTTTTTGACTCGTGAACTCCCCGACCATGATCACAGGCTGTGTAGAGCACTATTGCAAAATCCGCATCACTGGAATAGTGCTCGATTTTTTCAATTATCGTCATTCCCGAACTCGCCTGTTCATGGAGAATGATTGTTTCAAGCCCCAGTTTTTCTATAAAGCGGCTGACTTCTTGCTTCGCTTCATTGTCGCGACCATGAACAATGAAAACTTTACGCTTGTTTCTGGCTGAAACTGGACGGGGAGCCAGGGAATTTTGATTGAAATTATTCGTCTGCGCTGGCTGGAAAGGTTGACCAAACTCAAGGGCATCCAGAGCCGGAGTGAACTGCTCGGAAAGGTATGTTCGCCGCTCTGCATAAGTGCCGAACATGGGCTTTATGAAACCCCAGAAAGAATCGAGATTCCTGTGCTGTCGCAACCATTGAGGCAGCATTGGGGCAACATCTTCGTTACTTAAGAGCTCTCGCCTTAATACTTCGAACTCGTGATCATCCGCAGCAAGGCCAGTAGCTCTGGCTGTAAGCAAGTTAACCAGATAGCTCACCTTGTCAAAGTCACTTTCCAAAAATTCTATACTCAAATCGATATTTCCTTGCTACGAAAAAATCTGGTTTTGAAGCCTAACGCCAGCGCACAACGGCGCCCTTGTAATGGAGGCGCAGCCGCAATGAAAAGGGCGTCCGGCGGCCATCGGCCGCGTATTGATGCGCCTTGTTAGCTGAACTCTCAAAATAGCGCCTTAGCTATTGGTATAAGCATGCCCGCAAAAAAAGAAATAACTGCCACAGCCATGCAGATTTCGACGAAGACCTTTACTGGGCCCGGCTTAAGATTTCTATACCATCCAGCTCGAACACTTGCCGCAGGGCCACTGGCCCCCTCTGGCAGGATAGTTGGCACTACTTAATTTTTAACCAGTTGGGCGGTTCAGGTGTTGATAGTGCCTCGTTATTCCGAAGAACGTAAAGCCGCCGTGCTGGCGAAGTTGTCGCCGCCCCATAGTATGACCGTAGCCGCTTTGGCGCGGCAGGAAGGCATTTCGGATCAAACCCTTTACAATTGGCGGACACAAGCCAGAGAAGAGGGGCGTCCGGTGCC
>JABXHG010000526.1 GCA_013393545.1 Alteromonadaceae bacterium
GTGGACACTTGGTTGACTGTTACGTAGGAAAAACTTCTGAAGTCTAGATAGTGATTTTGATATAGTTTATCTTGAGGCAGGTTATACCCATCTCTTGCCTTATCAAGCAATCTTTTTATTTTATTTGCATCAACATTATTACCGTGATCTACAATAGGAGTAATTAGGGTTAGCTTATAACAGCTTATTACTTCCTTGCCCTCGAAATCAACAACATTTCCCTCAACTGCGTAGATCCCTCCTACATTAGCCTCGCCAATATCCAATGCCCAATAAGCTATTAATAAAACAGGGAACTGACGATCGATGTCATCAGGTGTTGAAGGCAGATCCATTATAAAACTAAAGCCCGCCCCGAATTCAGCATTCAAAAACATAACTGCTTCATAAAGATTAAAAACCTCCTCCGCACTTACTTTAACATTGCCACTCACATCAAACTTATGAAGCAAAGAATATGTTGCATCTATTGCCCCCGCCACTTCCAAAATGGTTCCATCATCTAACTTCTGGCCTGGCTGCACTATTTCTACATCCAGCCCCTTGAAATCAAAAGACACTATGAACTCTTTTCCTAGGCCACTCAGCATGGCTAATACTCTAAACTTATTTCTAAGCTCCTTTAAGCTTTGCTTCTCCTGGTAATCAATAGTAATGTTTAAATCTATACGTCTCTCGTACAAAAACACTTTCATATCAAAGAAACCGCAGTCTATACGAAAATAAACCTCCTCTCTAGGGAGCATGTTCGCTACGCTCCTCAAATAAGCCCTCGCTTTAATCTTAACTCCTGCTGAGAATTCATCTTGTTTAAATGTTATATAACCTTTCTTTGCTCCTCGTTTCGGATCAAACTTCAGCTGAGGCTTCATCACAACTTCTTCATCCCCATAGGGAATACCGAACCTCTGCCGTCTTATAGATAACTGTTCTAGAGTTGTCTCCGGCTCCGACCCCATGCTTACATCGACCAAGCGTCTTAAATTCTCTCTACCAGCTATCTCGAAACTTACAACACCGCATCCATCTTCAAAACCTACGTTTTCCAGCAGTCTTTTTTTTTCTTCAATGTAGCCGGAAAAACTCTCTCCAACCGACTCCTCTAAATAGTATTTTAGCGACTTACTGTATGGCTTCTTTAGCTTTCTGCCTTTCTTAAAATCTACATTCATAGTAGATTCGTTCAACTTCAATTCACTATTCCTGGAGTAGTTCTCAACAATTCTTTTTAATACACTTCTAATATAAAAATCCCCAATATGCACAACCACCACTTTAGAGGCTTCATTATCTTCATCAAGCTCAATAAAAACAACAAAAGCTGGCAAGGGGTCAGAAACGAGCTTTCTTAAATTTGATAGGGTGATTGCATTGTTATTTGAGGACACACCGCCACGAGTGGTTTTGATTTGAACTTTTAAGCGAATTTCGCTTTTGTGCGCCAAGCCAGGATCAACCTTCAAACCTTCAGGAAAGTCTACGAAATAATCCCACCCAGAAGAATCATCTTCCAATGATTTATTTGCGATCAAACCTGCTTGGTCACACCATTTTTTAAACTCACCTTCCCCGATATTGCCAACACTCTTATTGCTGAGCATAAATCAGCCTCACCTTTGTTCTATTTCAGTGATCCCTTTCCCCACCCAACACTAATTCCCTACTCCTTGGTACCAGCGATCCGCTATTCGCTTCGCGACTCGGTATCCGTTCCCGTCGGCTTAAAGGCGCGACGTGCCTTTTCTATCTCTGGGCTCACCTGCCCTGCTGCTTCGTTCACCTGGTCCGTCATCAGCCAAAGAGTGTACTGCGGCCACTGAGTGCATATCGCTTGCAGTAGATCCCCTTTCGGTACTCGCCCGGTCTGCTCGATACCTATCAGCGTTTTCTTAGGCACACCAATGAGTTCCGAGAATTCAGCACGCCCTGAAGTCTCCGCTTCGCGGATCCGCCGAATTTTTTGCGCAAGGTTATTTGACATGTGCCCTACTCTGGGTATACCTTCAATTAGGCTGTGCTTATTTTTAGACCCGCCCTTTTTAGAGCCCAGCCACTGTTATTTCCTCGAAAAAGACTAACACAGACGAACAAAGGCAGGTGACAGCATGGAAGAAACGAAAGCGCCCCAGATTCCGCCCTTCGTGCCTGTCATGACCGTCGAGCGGTTCGCCCAAATGTTCGGCCTAGAGGAAGGCGTGATTCAGGGCCACATACGCCGTGGCTACCTTCCCACCATTAAGCTGGGCCGGCAGAAACGCATTCAGTCGCCACGACCGGGCACACACGTTGTTCTACATGGACACGCCTTACTGGCAAACTGAGAGCTATGCCGTCGGATTTGGCATCGAGCAATACGAGGAGATGGCCGAGATCCTGAGCAAGCTCAAGGGCAAGGCCATCATCAGCCTCAACGACCATCCCGACATCCGACGGATCTTCGCCGGCTACCACATCGAGACCACCGACATTCGCTACACCGTCGGCGGCGGCAAGCGCCAAGAAGCCCGCGAGGTGCTGATCTTCAACTGGGATGTGGAGGCCGAGCCGGCGGGTTTGTTTTGAAATGCAGGCATTAAATGACTCCATACGAAACGGTCAAATTGAATACCGCAGATGAGCTCATCGAGTATCTCAGCCCTCTCAATGAGGAGCGCTGGCTCAAGGATCGCTATATTTTCAGAGGACAGCCTGATGCAAAGCACCAACTCATACCATCTGCACATAGGGGGCATGGTGCTTTGAGCGCCCAAGGGATCAGTGGCAGCGACACTGTGCTTG
>JABXHG010000527.1 GCA_013393545.1 Alteromonadaceae bacterium
CGAGCGCGGTCGCCCAGCCGCGCTCTGATGCTTGTAGTTCGTGTTGAATGAGTAGTTCGTGTTGCATGAATAGTGACACCTTCCAATAGGTAAGGTGAGGTTGTTAATACATATTAAATTAAAGATGGCTTCGGCAATTTAGGTCATCTGGGTAAGTAGTGCCACATGATGACCTTACAATTCAGTATATGCGCTGCTAAACGATGAGGTGGGCTTTTGATGTTATACAAATTAAAGGAATAAGTCGTGAAGATTTGTATTGTTACACCCTCATTTGCAGGTGGGGGAGCCGAAAGAATAGCTGTCAATTTGGCAAATTTTTACGCTAAAAACGGGTTAGATGTCTGTCTGGTTGTTTTTGAAGGAATCGGTCCATATCGTAGACAAGTCAATGGCTCCATCAAGTTAATTGATCTTAATGTTAAGCGGTTGCGCTATGATGCCTGGTTGAAGTTGAGAAAAGTTATAAAGGCTGAATCTCCAGAATGTATTCTATCTGTCATGAGAGGAGCAAATGTCTTCGTCGGGCTATCTCTTCCAATAATGAATAATATAAGAGTTATGTTTCGTGAAGCTAATACACTGGAAGCCTTCAGGCGTATATCCTGGCGTCGCAGGTTGATTCATAGGTTTTTGATGAAGTTTGCTTATCGACGTGCTGATATTGTTATAGCAAACTCTATGGACACCAAGAAAGACCTGATAGTTAATAAGATAGTTAAGGATAGTTATGTAAAGGTTATTGGTAACCCAGTGATTAATGATGACTTAAATGAAAAGGCTGGAGATGTTTTATGTCATGAGTGGTTATCTTCCTCTGATGTTCGTGTTGTTTTGCACGTTGGTCGTCTTGATGTCCAAAAAAACCAAGCGCTTTTGTTAAAAGCATTTTCTTTGGCCGTCAAATCGGTTCCTGATCTTAAGCTTGTCATTCTTGGTGAAGGTGAAGAAAAGAAGAATTTAGAAGGACTCGCAGGTGAGTTAGGGGTTAAGGATAGCGTTGATTTTGTTGCCTTCCAGGATAACCCCTACCCGTATTACAAGGCGGCAGATTTATTTGTTCTGTCTTCTGACTGGGAAGGCTTCGGGAATGTAATAGTAGAAGCATTGGCATGTGGTACGCCCGTTATCAGTACGGATTGCCCCGGTGGTCCAAGGACCATACTTGCTGATGGCAAGTATGGCGTATTAGTACCTTGTGGTGATGCGGAACGACTTTCAGTGGAGATGGTTAACCATGTGAGCAATGTTGGAACGTGGAACTTTGAAGAACTCAAGAAACGTGCCAATGAGTTTACAGTTGAAGCTGTTGCAAAAAAATATTTGGAAGCAAGCCGTTAAATTATTGATTTTTATGCTCGTGAATGACTGAGCAGGCTGTCTGCCGGTTCAGATCTTGTGATTCACTCTTCGTTCAGCTCGATACGGACAAAGCCGCTTCAGGCGGCGTCCAGGGATAGTCTTTCACCTATGGAGAGTGGTTCTCCTAAAGCTTGTTTTGGTAGTACATGCTGATTATACAAGATAAAAAATCGGTACCTTCTTTTCTTTCGCGGCCCAGTACGTCAAACGGGCTTTCTGATAGGCAGAGATGTGCATGCTTAATCTAGTTATTACATTGCGACAGAAAACCCATGAAGTATGGCGTAGTGGCTTTGTAAGAAGCGTTGCTGTCGTTGCCAGCGGAACGGCAGGAGCGCAGGCAATCACGATGGCCTTTGCACCGCTCATTACCCGCCTTTATGGCCCTGAAGCATACGGTTTGCAAGGTACTTTTATAGCAATATTGGGTGTGGCGGTTCCGATCGGTGCGCTTGCCTATCCGATTTCTATTGTTTTACCGCGACGAGATGAAGAAGCCCTTGGGATTATTCAGTTGAGTTTCTATATCTCTGTATTCATTGCATCTTTATTGGCGCTCGGGTTGTGGGTGGGGGGAGAGGAGGTTATTTCACTCCTGGAAATAGAAAGCGTGGGCAACTTTATATACTTGGTGCCTGTGGCTATGTTGTTCGCGTCCTGGAAGCAGATAGCCCAGCAGTGGTTGATACGCAAAAAAGAATTCGGAGTGATTGCTCGTTCTGCCTTAGCAACTTCTGGAGTTCTGAATAGCTCCAGGGCCTTAGCCGGTTTCGTGCACCCCATCGGCGCTGTACTTATTGTGTTGGCAACCTTAGTGGAAGCATTGCACACATTGCTGATGTTAGTAGGAATCCGGAAGCGCACAACGATCGATCGCAGTGAGCCTTCAGAGGTACCGAAATTTAGAATCATCGAACTCGCTCGTCGGCATCGTGATTTTCCACTGTACCGAGCCCCACAAATCATGATCAACGCTGCATCGCAAAGTTTACCGGTGTTGATGCTATCTGCATTTTTCGGTCCGTCCGCTGCAGGGTTCTATATGCTCAGCACAATGGTGATGGGGATGCCAACTGCTTTGGTTGGTATGGCCGTCAGTGATGTTTTTTATGCGCGAATTACGGAAGCGGCTCATAATCGTGAGAACCTTTCTCAACACATTTTGCGAGCTACAGGCGTATTAGCTTTAATTGGCATTATTCCTTTTTCTATTGTGATATTTTTTGGGCCTTGGATATTTAGTTTAGTATTTGGGGCTGAATGGAACGTGGCGGGAGAAT
>JABXHG010000528.1 GCA_013393545.1 Alteromonadaceae bacterium
GCGAGAAGGTCAGTTTTTCAGGTACCATTTTGGAAGCGGCTGTTGGTGCTTGGTGGATTGGTTAGGCTCTTGAAACCATAGCACTTTCAGCCGCTTTCTTTTATCCCCTGTGAGAAATTCGGGCTAGGAATAGGTCACAGAGCAATCAAATTGATATGCCGGTTCGTGTTGTTGATTTCCAGTGGCGATTCCACAAGTTTAAAGTCGAAAAACGAAATCCATCATTTAAAGCGATTTCGCCTGTTCTAGGTAGCGGGAATGATAAGGATTCTATTGTAGGGAAGCTGACAGCTATGCCCGGTGAAGGAAGTTTTGATCAAGATGTCATTGATGTATCTGTGGGCTCGCAAAACGTTGAAAGCAAGATAGTGAACTCGGGCATTGCGGCTACAATCAAGACGGTTTTACCGAGCTTAGGCTTTAACCTATTAGAAGAAGCGACTGAAGAGTTTATTTTGGATTAAAGTTATGAATGAAAAATACGTTCTTAAAACTGATCGAGAGTTGCAGTGGAAAAAAATCGAAGAACGCTTCATTAAAAACGGTAATACTAGGAAAAATATAAAGATTTGCAAAGATTACTTTTTTAATGGTTATTATGAATCGGAAGGTTTTAGAGTTAAAGACCGATTTGTTTTTTATCCCAACCCGACTTTTTCTGGCTGGCAGCAGCTATTTGACGAAGAGATTTTAGATCCTGTTTCCGATTCTGATTTCTTAACTCTGCAATGCTACTTTTGTGGGCAATTGTACGAGTATTTTTTTGATGCCGAAGATCAAAGCTATTACTTCAAAGTGGTTTTTGGAGATAGGTATGATAAGAATAGAATTTTCCCGATAAGAATTAACAGAGAGAGCAATTTTAGGAAAATAACTTTAACCCCTAACCAGGTTTTTGGGTATTTAACTACCTATTTTATTCGATATATGAAAGATGTTGGCGTCGATTATGCTGGGATATTGCGGTTTAATTTAGATTATCTCGATTCTTTATTGCCTTTGGTGGCAGAAGATTTTTTTTCAGTCGAAGGTAGTGATGAACTGACCGAAGACGATGTAAGAGTTGGTGCTGTTCAATCCTCAATATCCAAAATGCTCAAGTGGTCATACGCCAAACCGTCTGAAAGAATAGATCAGGAACGTATCGACGCCGCCAACGCTGTAAAAGCGGTGTTTCTGAAGCATGCTGATAATTTGGGAGAGTTCAACGCAGTACACGAGAAAGTACGCTCAGATCTAGGAATAGAGGATTAAGGCAATGAGCTTGCTGGAAACCTGTGTGCAATTTGATGCCGGTGACCAAGTTGAGCATTGGACGGTAATTGCGCAAGGCTTATGCAATGGAGAAGTCGGCGTTAAGCTGCAAGACCGTGTTGATGCGTTTGGCGAAAAACCGACTGAATTGCTTGAGAACCTGCTTGAAGAGCATGGTGGGGTCCTACTCCAGGCCACAGGCTGGGAGCTTAGCGGTACGCAGGTAAGCCTTCACTTTGAGTGGCCAGCTGACATAGAAAGTTTTGTTCAGGATTTGAACGAATTTTTGCTGTCTTGTGGGGTTGAGAGTCTGGTGATCAAAGCGAATGATTTATCCGGTGATTAGGTCGAGTAAATCTTAGAGACCAATTAACAACCGTATAAAAACCGGGACAGATTTATTTTTGAGTTCGGACGATTGGGGTTTTAAGGTCGAACCGCGGCCCGGCCAAGAATTGAGTTGTGGATCGGGGAAGAATTGCCTGCTGAAAAGAGATCGTCGCGTGGACATCATTCTGGCAGATCCGGATGGTCCGGAAACCTGGATTGAATTGAAGTCATGGGCTGCTCAGTCTGAAACCGCTGCCGGAAGGACCAAGTTACAACAAGCCCGAAGCAAGCCCTTGGCCCATTGGAGCAGCGTGAGTGCCAAAGGCAAGACAGCTTTCCATCGCCAATTCAGCCTGGATCGTGGTGCCCACAAACTGGGTCTGGCTTGGGTGACCAAAGACGAGAGTGGATCAAAGGCTTTTAATGTGACTGCGGATGTCGACAAGTTTGCCTGGTATTTCCAGGCTTTCGATATCACCAACCGTCGAACCAATAAGCGGGAGATAAGCCCCAAGTTAGGCACCTATTCAGATTCGGACAGTCTCCGAGGCTTTTTGGCAAAGCAGCCGCTGCAGCAAAGCCGTGGCGATTATTTATCAGCTTCCAAATTCACTTTTGGGTCGGATGATAGCATTGCAAGACGGGCACAACTCCGCACCCCGACAAAGCTCTTGGAAGAACTGGCGAGGGCAGGCTTTGGTGAGGTGCTGGAGTCACTGACTTTGGATTACAGTGGTTTGGAGGACTAAGCCTATGGATATGAGTTTTACCAAGGATCCTCAGTGGATCTGCGAGCGTGAGGCTCTATGGACGAAGCGTTTGAAAGGGACCTCTCTTGCCGAAGACCTTGTAGTGGTTCAATGATTCCGGACACCAACGTAGGTGATAAGATCGCCACCATAAGCGAGGTGTCTGATGACCAGAAAACGACGTTCCTTTACTCCTGAGTTCAAGCAGGAAGCAGCCAGCCTGGTGCTGGATCAAGGTTACACCATCGCCCAGGCAAGTATGTCGCTGGGTGTGGGAGAAAG
>JABXHG010000053.1 GCA_013393545.1 Alteromonadaceae bacterium
TTGACAGTGCCTTCGCAGACTTCCAGAAAACGTTCGGGAGATGCGGACAGCAGCGTGTGGGCGCCTGCTTTGATAAACGCGCTGTACGGAGTGGGGTTCGCTTTCGTCAGCGCCTGAAACCCATGCCAGGGGTTTCCAGTGTAACGACTCTGGAACTCCTGGGAGAGGTTAGCCTGGTAGCAGTCACCGGCGTCGATATAGCGCAGAACGGCGCCCACGCCGGCCTTGAATTCGTCGACTGGCTGGCGGGCTTTGAAAGGAGCGGTTATTTCCCAGTGACCGCCAGCGTCGGCTGGTGGGGATGTCAGCCAGGATTCGAGGCGGCTGAGGATATGCTGTGGGCATTGGGGATGGACCCATAAGAAAAAAGTGTCCGTTGCCCGGTTATGACTGGTCGCCCACAAATAAAAGCCGGCATGCAACAAAGGCGTTGCCGGTACAGAGGTGGTTGTCAGCAAGTGCTTTTCTTTGCTGTGTCCGAACTCATAACTCAAAAAACCCACCCAGCCGCCACACAGGTAGCCGTTGGATTCCTGCTCCGATATGGCGTAGCGACGAACCACATCTTCCATCTCTTCTGCGAGCCTGCCGGTATTCAGGGTCTCATCGGGCGTATACGTCATACATTTTGTCGCAATGGCACAGGCGGTAAAGCCATTGAGCGATCCCCTGCCATTACCTGGCCCGGGACTGCCGAGATAAACAAAGTCGGGCTCTTTGGCAGCGTGGGCCAGCAAGCGTTCATAGTCTTTGCGACTGATCCGGGAGGAAGCGGGAACTGGCAAGTTAACTCCGATTAATTAGTGGATTGCTACACAGGCCACAAAATGAGCCTTGTTGGCTCGCGAGTGGCGCTGGTTTAATGAAAATGAAAAGACGCCGGTCGTCCTCTGGCTCATTGCGGCTATTCTACCAATATGGCCGGCCTTCGCGCGTAAACGAATGCAAATAAAACAGGAACAAGAACGATGCCTTATCTTGGAAAGTCTTTGCTTAGCGCCTTGTTACTAACCTCAGTTGTGGCCACACCCTTTGCCAGTGCACAGGAGCCGCCTGCCGGGGAACTTTCTGAAAAGCAGGAAACCGCCATCAAACAGGAATTGGCAAAGTATGCAGTTGTGGGCCAGCAGCAAATACTCCATTTGACCGAAAAGGCAACGGCGGACTATACAAGCACGCTCGCAGATGCAGAGCCCAATATGCCTTCAGCCTGGATGCTTCTTGAAGATGGAAAAAGTACCAAGCGTATCAGCCTGGATGAACAGGCCGCTGACGCGCCGGCGCAGATACGAATCCTGATGTATCGGGCGGCGTTAAAGTCTGTTGCTCAGCGCGGGAAAATACACGCGGCGGCCATCCTCTATACCGGACGGCTCAAAGAGGGCAGTGATGAGCAGGCACTGGTCATCGAGTACGAACACCGGTTGGGGATATCCGGAAACAAGGTGATTCCCTACAAGGTTACTGATGGCACGGTGGCATACTCAGAGCCCGTCACCAGCGAAAAGCCCTTTCAGATCTTTTATGACAGTCAAGAAGAGGCGGAGCGCAGCACCCTTTGATCTGTGACCTGATCGGCCCTTGTAACGGAATGTGTCGTTATGGTTTGTTATTGTGATTGCGTTCACGGACTATGAATGTCAAACAATCTTAAATGAAGGCGTGGGGCAACGAACTCCACATCCAAAATTAAAACTCAGACAAAAACAAAATGAGTTTATTAAGGAGATAACAATGAAAGGCCTGAAAAAGATTGCTTTAGCAACAGCGGTAGCCGCCGCACCCTTTGCAGCCCACGCGGAACTGCAAGCCATGGACGATATGGCCATGGGCGCGGTCACCGGTCAGTCCGGTGTGACCATTGAGCTGGAAACCAAAGTCAGCGTCGGTCAGTTCAAATACACGGACGAAGGTTCCTTTGCAGTAAACGACATCGTTCTGGGTGGTGCCGGTGTGACTACCGTGGGAGCAGGTGCCGGCTATAATGATCTGCTGGATGAACTGAAAATTGATATCGACGTGGCCGACGATGGTGACGCCGTCATTCATGTGGGTACGCTGGATGGCAACCCAATTGACTGGGGTATGACGGTTGGCTCTATGGAATTGCTGCCAGGAAGTACAGGTAGCGACAGCACCACACTCATCTCGAACCTGAGTGGCTTCGGTAATCTCGCCGCCCTGGATATCCGTGTGGATACCGCAACGGACCATCTGAACCTGGTCGCCGCGTTCGATGTTCAGAACATGGACTTCGATGTTGACTTCCTGGGTGTGGGCATCCGTGGGCTGAAGGTTACAGGTGCTGGCGCAGATGCTGAAGCCGTGGCTATGTATACCGAGCATAATGTAGATTTCGATAATATGCCCCCCGAGCAACAGCAAATATTTGCCGGATTTGCGAACGCTAACCTCGATATCTACAAAGGCGACGGTCTAGGCGGTGCAACGCCGGAGACGGACGTGTTGCGTATCGACGTAAATAACATCTTCATGGATGTTAACATCGCAGACGTCCAGATCGGCGGCGACATTGCTGGCGGCGCAGGTAAGTCTATCGGCTCCGTCGCTCTGGACAACGTTGCTGTTACTGACACCAAACTGGCCATTTATGGTCACGACATCTCACCAGACCCTACACCAGCGCCAACCCCAACACCTTAAAACTGGTGTTAACTCAGGTATACACCCAAGGCTGATCGGGTGTTACCAAGAAGTGAGAGAAACGAAGAGCGCCCCGCAATGCGGGGCGTTTTTGGTGACAGGCAAGACAATAAAAAACGGCAGCTACTGATCCGGCACCTGAATAGAAACATCAACACCACCCCCCGGTCCTGGCGTCAGCCTAATCGGTTCTTC
>JABXHG010000529.1 GCA_013393545.1 Alteromonadaceae bacterium
GGCGGCAGACCAAACTCACTCCGAAGCCGCGCTTCGAGCCTAACCAAATCTCGGGTCTCACACTCCCATACGATCAGTACCCGCCATCCCATCGCCCGCAAGGTTTCAGCCTTGCGGGCGTCTCTTTCCAAGTTAGCCTCGAACTTGGACAACCAAAAGGCCTGATTCGTCTTGGGCGTGGTGGCGTACTTGCACCCTGAGTGGCGATGCCAAAAACATCCATTCACCTGAATTACAGTCCTGTGCTTCTTCAGGACTATGTCGGGTGTTCCTGGCAAATTTTTGTCATGCAAACGGAAACGAAGGCCGACGCCATGTAGCGTCTTTCTCACCAGAAGTTCTGGTGAAGTATTAAAGCGCCGGACCCTTGACATATCTACCATAAGCATCAAAAGCCTAAGCGGCTTTGTACTGACTATGCCTGATAAAGTAAGAGATAGACCAAAGAATAGCCCGAAGATAAACCATCGTCTGGTGCGCCATCACAGGCAAAGCATCCGGCGATATATCTTGCCCGCATTCTTCGAATGAAGATCTACCATGAGCCAAAGCATTCCTTTTATCCCTTATCTCGAATAAAGTGTGGCCAATCCCTCTGTTCTTAGCATTGGGGTCAGGGCTTTTAAAACCATATTTTTTTGCCTCTATTCTTATTGCCCGACAGTCAATATTTCCAGAAAACAATGAAGTCTTATCATACCCCACATAAACCATCGCATGTTTAATGGGATGGTCATTCTCATCAAGAAGGATTTCAACATTGCCATTCACTGCCCGCCTAAAATGCGCGGCAGTAATCTTTCTCATATTATCAGTCAGCTCATGATAAGAAAGCCCTTCGGAAACAACGGCTCTATGAATACCATCTATAGCATTCGACATAGTAGCTTCCACAAGATTATACAGAAGGAGAAGACCACTAGAGCGAAGAGTTTTCTCCAAATCACGTTCAATTGGCATAAGAGGATTTACGACAGATTTTTTCACATCAACCGAGGCAACATATTCATAATTTCCGCCAGCCAGGAGAGATACAAAGTCGACAAACTTCTTAACTTCTTTACAGCGGTCCCTGAACGCCATATAGAAATCTTGAATTATATATTCGTTATCTTTCGCGGTCTGCATACTGAACTTCCCTGCCAAGCAGCTTATCACGCACAAAATGAATTCTATCAATAACTCTAGGTAGAGAGTTGCTGGCATCCGATCGAGTCAAGCGGATAAACTCATCAGAATCCAACCAAGAAAGGTCTTCGGGATCAACATCAGGATCGATATCTAATGCTAGAGCAGTACCCACGGCAATGGCCTCGAACCTAATACGAGGAACCGACATGTTTTTAGAATTTTTCTTGAACCCCATAGAAAAGTTATCAGAAACAAAACTTAAGACAGAGTCAAATTTCTTCTCATACATTGCCTCATCAAAGCCATGCTCATTTCGTTCCTTAAGGAACTTATTCAAGAAGCCATCAACACTCTTCTTGAAGTCATTATAGTATTCATAATAAGCAAAAAACCGCAAAACAAGTTCTTCATATTCCCGCCGTTTTGCTCGCGCAGGGCTGACGGGACAGAGCTCTCGGAAAAGCTCATCATGTGACTTCTTCTTGATAAATCTTGTAAACTCACCATCTCGAGCACCGAATCTCTGCTCCATAGTCCACAAAGGCTCACCGCCGGTGTTCAATCTATCGAAGAGCTGACGTCGTGCATCCTCATCCACTTCAATAAGCTCAATCATTCTTATAGTCTTTCGCTTGAAGCGCAGCTGCCTGGACATAGGCAAATCAGAAAACACTAGCCCATTAAGATTGTCTAACCTCTCAAGATCTTTCAATCTTAGGCCATCGGTCAAGTATGAAACTATGGTCCGTATACGCTGGGAACCATCTACAATCTCCATCCGACCTGCGTCCTCACCCTCTTCCACATCCGCGACATAAAGGTATGGGATTGGAAGATTGAGCATTAGAGACTCGATAAATCTTGATTGACGACTTTCATTCCAGACCATTTCGCGCTGATAATCAGGAACAAAAAGCTCTGCTTTATCATTATCAAGCTTGTCCAAAAACTTCGTGACAATAATCTCAACAGGATATTCCCTGATATCATAGTCAGTTTCTTTTTGCTTCTCTCTTATCTGTTTTTCAGCATTTTCCACTTGCTGCTCATCAACAATCGAAAACATTTCTTTTTGCATAACCGCCCCTTTCCAAGGAAACCCATTTGCTTAAAAAATCACTAAATCATCACCTCTTGCGAGAGCGCATTGCAGCAGCGAAAGGCTTGCCACTACCAGTCAAATGGCTACCATCATGTGCTGTAGTTCCCGTATCCTTAAAAAATATTACGGGGCCATACACATCTTCCTGAAAATCAACAATCGCGGTGCCGATTCCTTGCCTAAGGAATTTACGGCCACAACCTTCCAAAAACATATTAGTAACTTTGTAACAAGAAGACGCCATATAATCACAACCTTCATCCAGAGGATCAAAATCAAAGCTACCGATAGTGCAGACAATCTCAGCATTAAGCG
>JABXHG010000530.1 GCA_013393545.1 Alteromonadaceae bacterium
ACGTGAATCATGTCCATGTTGTGAACGAAATAATTTCCGTTGTCTCCTAAAATCTCGTACCAAAGTTCGCGAGTAGTCTCTTCAATCACCGGCCGCACTCTCGAAGGGTCCAAAACCTCTAGTCCAACGACTTCATAGCGCATTCCGTATCGTTTTATTGCGTAAGCATTGCCATATACGGCCCGATGCGTCTCCAAAAGGCCGATAAATTGCCCGGATGTCATGTTATGATTCGGCGCGTATGTCAGAAGCTCGGAAGCCTGAGACTCAATCGGTTGATAATTTTTATACGCCTTGATCGGTAGGCTTGACATTGTGTTTGATAATCGCGACACAGCCGAGAAAACTGTTTCATTGTCAGCCAGCGCATGTTCTCCGTAATTTCCTAGAATAGTAGCGCGAGGAATAAACCAATGCGTCATATCTCTTCTCGTTTCCGCCTTGACATCGGATGGTTTGCGAAAAAAATTCCGAACATTGCTCCAAAAGCCCAATTTCTCACCTCCTAACCGTTTAATAGATCGCTAATTGAGATAAATCCGACGCTTCCGCCCTCAACCGGCTTCGTCATATCGAGATAAACCTGTGTATGTGCATTAAGAAACGCCGCAAACCCATCGATTTTCCGGTACCTCGTTTGTTTTGTCGGCAACCAGTTACCGTTCCGGTCTTCGACAAGTTTGACGTTGTTTAGATACCATGTGAAAAGCTTGTTCTCGTTATAAACGACGTTCCCGTCAAGCAGTAATTCTTTGATGTGTTTTAACGGATCACTCAGCGTAATATAACCCTGACGCACGACCTCCGTTTGGAATCCGTAGTTTTGAAGATCGTGAACCAACCGCATTGCATTCGCCGGGTCAAACGTGATCTTATCGATCTGATATTTGCGCGACATTTCAACGAACCAGTCGTAAACGTACTCATATTCCACGTATTCGCCCGGAATAATCGTCAAATATCCGTCATCTTGCCACTCTCGGTACGGTATTTTCTCGTTATCTTTCTCGACTTTTGCCGCCGGAACCCATGAATGAGACAAAACAAAAACGCGATTATCCGGCAAAATAAATTCCAGACACGCGCTCGTAAAGTCTTCCGTTTGTGATAAGTCGAAGCCGCCGATACATCTCATGCCGCGCAGTTCTTCGATATTATGATATTTGTTATTACGTTTTATAACTTCGAAGTCTACAAAGCTTTGCTCGCCGTTATCCACGAACATATTAAACTGCTTCGTAATCCAGTCGTTTCTCTCTTGAGGGATGTCGCGATCCGACCGGTAATCCTGAACCATTGTCGGAAGCTTCATCGTTACCCCCATATTCGGGTTCGCTTTTATCCATTCAGTCGGCTGATCTATCTCCTTTTCGTCGTCTAATTCCGCAATAAAGTAGAATTTTCGGTCCTGTTCATTCGATCCTTCAAGAACATCGGAAGCAACTTCGTAATATTCAACTAATGGGCCGTCTAAAACGTACCCTGCGGTCGTAATATAAATAACCATCGGCTGTCTCCGCGCAGACCAGGAGCGCTTGATTACGTTTATCAGCTTAAATCCTTGGAACTCGTGTATCTCATCAAAAATGCCGAGGTGAGTATTAAGTCCGTCAAGCTTTTTACTATCGGATGCTCTCGGCTCAATACGACTCAAAGACTTCATATCGAATATTCCTTTTTGGTTTTCCTTCATATTTCTCCGAAGTGCTGGCGACTTCTGAACCATCGCCCGGCTTTCATCGAAAAGTTCACCAGCCTGCTGCTTCGAGTTGGCTAAAACGTAAACACGCGCCCCCGGTTCGTTATCTTTTGATATCGCAAAGTTTGCTAATCCGCTAATCATCGTCGTTTTACCGTTTTTACGGCCAATAAAAACCAGGCCCTCGCGAAATCTCCGCAACCCGGTATCGCGATGCACCCACCCGTAGAGTGAGCCGATTACGAAATGTTGCCACGGCTGAAGCGTTAGGTTGGCGTAATCACCTTTTGACGGTTTGCAAAACTTTTCAATGAACCGAATTGGTCGGTGTCCTTTTTCGATATCAAATACGTAAGGAAATTCGTCAGTACCAGCGCGCTCCAAGTCTCGCAGGTGACGTTTACACGCCAAAACATTTTTCCGACTTGCTTTAATTTCTCCCGCAACAACTTTCTCCGCGTAAAAGGTTGTAAGTAGATTTTCGGCCGGTTTTTCGCATATAAATCCGGCCATTTTTTGCGTTTTTAGCCAGTTTTCGAACCATTTTTCGAGCTCCGTAGGGCTAGAATTCGTCGTAATCGTCGTCATTTTCACCACCACCCGCGTTTAATTCTTTGCGCTGTGCCGGCGTAAGATCGAGCGATTTCAGAAGATTGTTTAACGTCGTCACCGTCTTCGTAAGCTCAATCGCTAACGGATTTTTGACGAGGTTTTCCGCGCCTGCTTTGTTCGTATGCCGCATCATTAAAGGGTTTTCGGCTACTTCCTTTTTTAGTCGGCGGTAAAACTTATGAGTGTCGACGTAAAGTTCGATCAGTTCTTCATCCGATTCTTTGTATCTG
>JABXHG010000531.1 GCA_013393545.1 Alteromonadaceae bacterium
CTATGATGCCTTCGTCAACGAGTTCTGCGGTAATACGCGGGGCACCATAGACTTCGTCGGAATCCTCCCAGATGTCATGAATACGCTTATCCAATTGGTCGAGAAATCTCTGACGTTTATCCTCGCCGCGCAGTCGGGTGACTTGAGACTTTTCCCATTTGGCAGTCACCAGAACGAGAAACATGCAATAACCGGCTCATTCGCTTGATGCTGTAGTTCGCCTTGCTCTGGCTGTATTAGCTCAAATTTTTCCGATCGCGTTGCGACGCCACGAAGAAGGCGGTGGCTTTTGACAAGAACTCAGTTCACCATCTTGGCCTCAGCCAACTCACGTCGTAAACGGGCGTTTTCGGCTCGTATATCGGCATCACTGCGCCCATCATCTTAAGCCTTGACGTTCTCGTTCAAGCTTGACCCATTTGCCTAAGAGTCCTTCGGCTACACCGATTTCCTTAGCCACATGTGCAATCGGTCGCCCCGACTCGAGGACCAGCCTGGCAGCCTCCTGCCGATACTCCGGCGTGTACTTCTTCCTTGACGAACTCACAATGGACATCCTCTCCTACGGACACAAGATCCGTACAAATTGGGTGTCCACTACTCGAGGGTAACCGCAATTATCAGGAAACGTGTTTTCAATTCGTCTTGTACAGAAGATGAAGAAACACAGGTCTAGCCATATGTTAAGGCGCATTCCAAAGCAGAAAGGGCCAAAAAGGATCGAAGGACTTTTGGGCGGTGGTGAAGCGGCACGACTGATGATTTCAAGCAATTACGGAATATAAACACTTTAACGAGGCGAAATACCTTTAGGTCGAGCCATTTTCCACTGGGTTAGGTAGACCTTGGTCCACCCTCCGAACGGGTAAAATAGCTCATTTTCAGGGCATGAGCAGCCAGGATCAACTTTCCGCTGTATATTCCAAGGGAGCGAGTAAGCCCCAACTTATTTGCGGGCGGCCCATTCAGAAAGGACACCATATATGACTGGCAAGAATGTAAGAGTAAAAACCTATTTAACTATTTCCCTAGTGTGTGCAGTGCTTTTCTTGGCTACTTTGATAATAGTAGGCAGCCCAGCTCTCAATTGGATTTTCGGCATTGGCGCGATTTCTACATTGCTTATGGCGATCTTTCAGCACTTCGCTAATAAATCTAAAGCGTAGGGAGCTTCAACCGCATGAGCCTCCTTGCGATGGAGAACGTGAAAATACAATTGGCTCCGGATCTTGCAATCCTCATCCCGAACTTTAATGTGTCGGAAGGGGAGATCGTTTCATTGGTGGGTCGGAATGGATCTGGCAAGACAACTGCACTAGCGGCGATACTCGGCTTAGTTCCAGTTTATTCGGGAACTATCTCCTTTGAGGGCAGCGGAGTGGCTGCAGCACATCCTAATGTGCCCATTAATAGTGCTCTAACAGTCAAGAGCTTTCTTCACTCAGTTCGCAAATTCAAGCAAGTGAACGAAAGCGAAATGCAGCGATTGCAACAAGGGGCTTCCGTAGGAACAATTGAGAAACGACGGATTTCTAAACTCTCTACTGGCCAGCATAAGAAAGTGGAATTGGTTGCAGCTCTTGCATCAATCTCAACTCGTGGGTGCTTATTGGTGCTGGATGAACCGACTAATGGCCTGGATGAAAAGGCCGTTGAATGGATAGAAGAAGAGTTGCGTTATCAACGGGAACGCGGGGTAGCCATAGTCATCTGCAGTCACGACGAGGAGTTTATGCAGAGCCTAGGTGCTCGAAGAATTGATATCTTGCGGAAAGACTCAGTCGAATGACTACAGCGTCGTCTAAAAATGTCGGGCATGATTTGTTGAGTAGAGGGCGCTTCTCGGGCAGCGGAATGCGGCGTGTGAAATTTTCCTTAGCGCAGTTTAAGGGAGACATCGCATTAACAGCTACAGCTATTGTCCTTATAGTGGCACTCTTGGTACTGAATACGGCCTCCACGTACTTCACGCATGTTGGCACAAGCGAGACCAATTGGATAGCAATTGCCTACAACTATTCATATCCGGGTCGTACTGGTTTCGCTCTTACTGCCGTGATAGGTGCACAGATAGCTACGCGTTCATTAACTCGGGGCTCTTTAAGTCGGCTTTATATAGATAGCTTTTCACGGATCAAAGTATTTGCTTCCTTTGTGGGCGCTTCTTCAATTTACATATTGGCCATTTCCTTGATTTTCAGTCTTTTTCATTGGTGTGCGGTAACCGGGGTTCTAAACGTTGTGGGAGCCTTCGATGGGCTGCCGGATCTAATCCTTACTTATGCCGCAATTCGGGCGATACTGGTCCTTTTTCTGTGGGGACTAATTGGATTCTCACTCGGACTTATAATCCGTTCTCCATTCATTACAGTTTCAGTTGTCCTTGGAATCGTCTTGATCATTGAGCCAACCTTGACTGCAGTAGCGAATGAGATCGGGGATCAGGTGTCGTTCTTGACTTACCTTCCAGGAAGTCTCAATTGGGCGTTGACTTGGCCTCAGAATGATCCATACGTTTCGAG
>JABXHG010000532.1 GCA_013393545.1 Alteromonadaceae bacterium
CCGGCGTCAAGGCTAAACACGGTCGAAGGTGAGGCGTCAGTTCGGATGGTCGAATGCAGGCACCCGACAGTTATCCTCTACTGGCAACAAGAGAGCTTCACTACAGCAGGCCATTCGGGAGCAGAGACTTTACAGTTAGGCGAGTGGTGGAAACACTCAACAACCGACCGGGCACCGGACGCCGGCACAAGTTTTCACGGGCGAACACTCAAGCACTGAACACTGCGGGTGCTGCGCTTATTCTGTGATTCCAGGAATCATATATCGCACCAACCTTATTGCATACCCAACCACATCAAAACTTTCTGTAATACCCAAAGGACCAGAGACAAAGCCAAACAATACAACAAAGGCAACTAGCCTCACTCTATCTTCGAAGAATGACAGTATACCATTTCGAATAGCCTTGTCCCTCAAAACAATAAAACATACTGATAGTATAATGTTTGTTATAGCCAACGACCACCACCTAAAATGATCTTGACCCAAGGGATAAAGTGCCAAAGGAGATAATGATGCTATAAAAATAAGCTTAACCCTTAAATCAACCTGATCACGTATTGACATGTAAAGCTTATACATCATATACAAAAAAGGCATCATAAATAAAACAAGGGCCCCATGATACACTAGGCGTGGAAAACTAAACCCAAGCCTTATTGTTCTACTTACATTCTCTTCAAGAGAAGAGTTATGGAGAACAACAAGAGAACTACCAACCACCCTATCACCATAAACACCTTTCAAGGTTTCCAGGTGATCTTCAAACCCAAGCGCACTATACTCTCCGCGCGTAGAAACCAAAAATGTCATAAAAAATATAGCTATAAAACTGACACCTTGGAAAACAACCCCTTTTCTAGAGGGGTCAATGTAGTTCCAAAAAACAAGCGAAAGAGGCAGTATCATAAAAAGTGCAGCCTCATGCACCAGGACAGACAAAGAGAGCCCTGCAACAACAGCAGAAAAAGTTGCATAAACACTCCTTTCGGCAAGAAAGTTTATTGACAAAATGATCAATATAAAAACTATATATATAATCAGATCAAACCTTCCAACATCAAAGGCAAAGTGTTGCAAAGTCGCTGGAGAGGTGGCAGCAAAGATCATGAGCAAAAAGGCACCCAACCTCCCCCCATAACCTACGTAAGGCTTCGAAACAAACAAAAAAAACAAAAAAGAAAGGCCCCCTAGGAATACATATGAGACAAAATTAACAAAGTCATATGAAACATGGCCTACAAGGGTCTTTAGAAAATCCCCGACAACCCCTCTTTTTACAAATCCATCGTCATAATTAAAAAGATAATGAGTATAGTTCCAATCACTCAAGTAACTCGTGCCATTTAAAAAAAGATGGGGGTTTGACCTACCCCAGACAACCAGCGCCACAAAAGAACACACCAGAAACAAACTTACTTTTCCGGTGTCCCTAATACCCCAAGCATTTAATTTAATATCCACTCTTCCCACCTAAATAGAAGAAACAGAAAAAGCGCCCCTTTCGAAAACAAACCCATGATCCACCAACTTAAGCATAGGCAAGTCTCCCTTAGAGTCTCCATACGCATATGTTAACCTTCTGCTATTCAACTTAGAAACGACTATTCGCCTAACCTTCTCATCCCCATGACAATTCTTTCCCTGAATCTTCCCTGATACATGCCCCTTCTTGCCAACTTCTAGCGCTGTGCAGATTACCTCCGAAAAACGCTCTCGCTTAGCCCAAGATTTCAGGTAAACATTCATCGAGGCACTCACCAGCACACACTCATGCCCTTGGGCCTGGTGCCATCTGAGACGCTCCATGCCTTCTGGGCGCAGCATGGTGGGGATCACCTCTTCACTGAAACGCTCCCCTAGTGTAAAGAGTTCATCAATGTGGTACCCCCCTAAGTACTGTTTGAGCACGATTTGCTTGGCGATGTCGTTTCGCAGTAGCTTCGCATAATAAGCACCGAGTACCGGGCTCAGCAGTGCAAGCTTGGCATAATAGGTCGGTTTGCCAACGACGAACTTGAGAAACGGCATCAAAGTATCACCGGTCGTCAAGGTTCCATCGAAGTCAAAAAATGCGACAGGACGAGTATCGGACTCAGGAAGCTGATTCATAACGACATCCGTTTGAAGATAGCTTCAGGGATATGCTTGATGATCAGCATGATGCCCCACCAGAACCACGGCAGGTACACCTCGCCCTTGCCCTTCTGCATGGCCTTGATGATGCCCTTGGCGATCTGCTCGGGTTTGGCCCACAGCGGCCCACCTTTATCGAGCTCGGCGGTCATGGGGGTATCGACGAAGCCGGGCTTGATGGTCACCACGTCCACGTTGGCCTTGGCCAGCCGGTTGCGTAG
>JABXHG010000533.1 GCA_013393545.1 Alteromonadaceae bacterium
TTCTGCTCTTAGCGAGGGTACTTTCAAATCAGAGGTTTACCAGTAGAGACATTGATAATAGTGCTCGGATTTTTGAATCTGTATCTATTATATTCGGCACAGATAAGTTTGGGGAGCGGGATCGCCTGATCTTTGCTGAGGTCCTTCAGGACCGTGGAAACTTTGATGCGGCATTAGATCTCCTAAAAGACGGAAATATGGATTCAAGTGATCCAATACAGTTCGGGCTCGTAAGCGCAAACCGAGCACGAATCATAGATTCGTCCCAAAAGTCATGGCTAAGGTATATTAATTCAATTTACAAAAAGGGCGATCTGTCAACGCTATATTTGTCCCCGGAAAGTACAGGAACCCCTCTGGACAGGCTTTCCAGTGGTACGAAAAGTGGAGTCATTGACGGTCCGTTGGTCTCCGTGCTCATTCCTACCTTCAACGGCGCTTCTAGAATTCATACGGCACTGGCCTCATTGAAAGCTCAGACATGGTCTCAGATAGAAATTATCGTGATTGATGATGGCTCAACAGAATCCAATAATGAAAAATTGAGAAGTGTTTGTGCAAGTTTTTCGGATGTGACATTGCTAGAGCAAGGGAAGAACTTAGGCGCATACGAAGCACGTAACCGAGGTCTTCGTATCGCGAAAGGGGACTTTATAACCGTGCATGATGATGACGATTGGTCACATCCTCAGAAGATCGCTATGCAAGTTCAGCATTTGCTGGATCATCCGCAATTTGCTGCGAACACTACCAAGCACGTTCGAGTTACCGAAGACCTCGAGTTCACGCGTATCAATTCTAATCCAACTTATGTCCAAGATAACTTGTCCTCACTAATGTTTCGGAAGAGCATCGTTCAAAAAATTGGTTCTTGGGATGTGGCGAATCGTGGGGCAGACGAAGAATTTAAGAATAGAATAGTTAAAATTGGGGGATTCGAAATTGCTGCAGTTGGAAAATGCCCAATGTCATTTACTCGAACACACACGAGCTCTTTAACGTCTGGAGAGTTGTTTCGAGGGTTCCAAGATCCCGCTCGTTTGATCTACCACGCTGGTTACAAACTCGGGCATAAGGACTTTCTCTCGGGCAGTTCGGCTGGGCTAGCGGACTTTGTACGCCCATTGAATATGCAACCAGGTAATCGCGGCAAGGAATTCGGCAAGTTTGACGCAGTATTTGCCGGAGATTTCACTTCACTTACTCCGCAACTGGTTCGCGCCATTTATGAAGCGGAAATCTTAGCTAAAAGTGGGAAACGAATAGCGTTCCTGTATTTGCACTCACCGTTTGTATATGAGACCCCAAATGTGACCGACGAGCTTCTGCAAAGTGCGAAGAACATCGGTTTCGAGTTTTTGACTTTGGTTGATCGGGCTATAGTTGAGGCACTTATAGTTATCGATCCCGCAGTTCTTGTTTTTGCCGAAAATCTCAAAACAAATCTTGAAGTAACTGAATCAGCAATTCGACTTGAATCGCCATTTGATAGGTCTCAGTTGGCACCGACTATAGCCCTTGATCGATCAGTCGAAAACCTCGAGAATATATTCGGAGTGGAGCCTATAGTTTTCTTCACCGAAGAGGGCGGGCTTAATGAACAATTAAGGCTTATTTATCACACAGTAAAGTTCAGCGATTCGAATTGGAAGTCTTTTCGGAGTCTACCTCTTACACAACCGAAAACTTACGAGCCGGACCGATTGCCAATTATAGGACGGCACAGTAGAAATACAAACACTCCATGGCCGGAGAATCTGGAAGAGATCAGACTAGCTTATGTTCAGCCTGATCTTTCTCGTACTCGGATCTATGAAGATATATCTCATCTAAGCCAAACGGCCCAAGAACTTCTCACCAGCGGTGCGGAGATTGTAAGTGCGGAGCACGTACCGTTAACAGATTATTTGGATTCATTGGACTTTTGGGTTGTTCAATTCAGTGGGAGAAAGCTGAGAACTATTCCATCAGGCGTATATGATGCGCTTTGCCGTGGACTCGTAGTGATCTTGCCTCCGCAGTTTGAACCCATATTTGGTGATGCAGCGTTGTACTCCGAACCAAAGCAAATACCAAATCTCGTTAAGCGAGTATGGGGGACAAGAATTCTTTACGGAGAACAGTCAAAACGCGCAACTAAATTCGCCCAAGGACTATCTAGCACCGATATGACGAGACCACTGACTTCAGCGCGATAAATTCATTGTCAAATTTGCAGAGGAAAACAATGTCGAAACATTTTATGACAGCAGGACGAAAGCAACGAGATAGATTTTCATTGACTCGAGCCCAACTGCTCGAAGATTATTCTCGAATTGCCAGCGGACGCCCTGGTGCTGCTGCTGCGACAGCGATTCGAGTACGATCCCACCAGTTTTATGATCTACTTGCATCCGAAGCAACAT
>JABXHG010000534.1 GCA_013393545.1 Alteromonadaceae bacterium
GGACCGCGTCGAAATTTCTGAAGATGGGCTAGTTGCATCGGTATTTGAAAATGACGGAAGTCTTCTAGGGGAGTTTGTGTCTCCAACCGTCAACGTTGAAGGAGAGGATATCCAAGGACAGTTCGAGTTTGAAAACGGAAATCTCCTAACTACGTTCGATGACGACGTTACACTACCCTTCGCATGCTGGCAGGGAACTACCGCAAAATGGACTTGGCGTGTAGCCGCAGGATTGGTCTGTGGAGCATTGGGCGTGGTCACGGTCCCAGGAGGATTCGCTTGCGGACTAGGCGCAGCAGGTGCCGAAGATGCGATGAATATTGACGGACGTGCCTGCTAAGTAGAGTGCTAACCAAAGTTGTTAAGAACTCTAGGCAACCTCTTACTAGCCTTGCTTGTCAGCGCTTCTGCCGTGCTCATTGGTTTTAGAGCATTTGAATCCCTCCAAGTTACGAGCGGCGAACGAATCATTGTGGTAAGTGAGCCCGGCGAGAGTAAATGTAGGATTTCTATACTTGACAACCACTCTGCCCTAACTGCTGGACATTGTGGTGGAGTAGGCAGCATCGTCCAAAATGAGCATGGCCGGTTAATTGGTCAAATAACTGATAACTTTCTGTATTCAGGGAAAAACCTAGATGCGGCTGTGGTTCAGTTCTCACAAAACGTAAAGGTAAAAGCAAAGTCCCCTAGAATAAGTCTTAACCAACTGTCTTCTCCGAATACTGTTTGGGTACTGAATGGTTCTAAGAAGCCAAGAAAGGGAACCTGGGAACGAGCAGCCACCGTGCGAAAAACTATGAGCTTATCAAGGTGGCGAGATTTAGAGATAAATGTCATAGAAGGAAGACTGCCAGTTAAATCTGGTGATTCTGGAGCTCCAGTGTTTGACTCAAGTAATAAACTTGCCGGAATCGTTCAAGGTGGAAACACCAAGGGACTGGTAAATATAACTCCAGCTGAGCAGCTCTTCGAAGTGCTTAATGGTGAGTCTTAGGGGCTCAAAATCATGATATATAGGAGAAGGAATTGAAGAGGAACCGGTTTAAGGAACCAAAGTCAGTGGTTAAAGGAATTCTATCGGCTATAGCCGGTGTAATCGTTTACTGCACTGCGGTGGCTCCTTTATTCAAAGAAGGCTCATATACCGAAGTAGTATCTAGTACCTTCACCAAGGTAGGCATTGGATTAGGCATAGCGATTCTAGTTGTAGGTGCCGTCTGGTTGGGAACGCTTGTTTTTCTTCAAAACAGAAATAATGGCTAGCGAGAGCAAGACCAACTTGAGCGTTTCCAACGACATTGAAACGTTGCCTCGAGGTTTGTAAGTTTGAACTTAAAGCTTCTCGGCAATAGAAGTGGAGCGAGATGGAAAACACCATCTCGCTCCACTTTGACTTACTCACCTAGTCTAGGTTTAACGGCTCCAACGGGAGCGAATACGGCCCTGAAAGTTTAGGCTTCTCAAAAATACCTTGACAATCCTGATTGAACTACTATCAGCGCAAGCTTCGACCTCGAGGAAGCATTAAAATAGGAAATCAAATTAGTAACATGTCTTTTAACCGTGCCCTCTGAATATCTCATGGCCTTGGCAATTTCTACATTGGAAAGCCCCGAACACAAATGCCGGAGAACATTTCTTTCCGCTTCCGATAATTCACCACAGATACGAATCATCTCGGCTCTGTCTAGCGTGTGCTCAGGAATTCCACTAGGGATGTACTCTCTTAGCCTCTTTAATGAGGTAGGAGATACAACCATCCCACCGGCGACTGCTTGGCGAACTGCATTAGTAATCATCCCGGGGGGATCACTTTTGACGATATACCCAACTCCACCACGAGCCAGTACGTTAACCATTATTCGATCGCTATCTAGCCCCGTCATGGCCACAAAAAGTGGGGGGTGCTCTCGAGAATTAATCGCACTCAACAACGTAACACCATCCATCTCAGGCATGTAAATATCAGCGAGTACGACATCTACGTCAACTACATCAAGCGTGGATAATGCTTCTTTCCCATTTCGAGCTGTCGCAACCACTTGAAGATCATCAGTGGCTGCAAAGTACTCCCGAAACGAGCGAAGAATCAAAGGATCGTCATCAACGATCATTATTGTTATTTTTAAACATCCACCGCGCATTTCTATGAACCTAGCCTAGGCACCAGGGCAGGTCCTGATTGTGTTGGCATGAGAACATATCAATGATGGTTCCAAGTATCGATATCGAATTTGATTCCATATCTAACTTTTGTTCAAACGGCGCTTCCGCCCCTTGAGTGACGGATTGCGCTGACGCGACCGGAACCGAAA
>JABXHG010000535.1 GCA_013393545.1 Alteromonadaceae bacterium
CAAAAGAGAAAAAAGTTTCTTTCGCAGTAACACCGAAACAGGGAGAAGAGGAAATGTCCTTCTACGCTGCCGGAATTAAGCAAGTATCTGCGGAAGATAAATATAAAGCAATCAAAAAAGCTATTGCTGATCTTCCGGAGGACTTCCGTGAAAACGCAAAAGTAATGATGACATACGCAGACTATCTCGAAATCATTGAAACTTTGGCTAATGGAAGTGCAACTCTTTACGGTGCACAACCGGAACAAATCATCGGTAAACCAGTTGAATTCTGTGACGCTGCGGTTGATCCTATCGTCGGTGACTTCCGTTACTCTCACTTCAACTATGATCCAGCAATCACTTACGAAAGCGATAAAGACGTTAAAACTGGCGAAAATGTATTCGTTCTTACTGCGTATTTCGATCACAAAATTAAACTGAAATCTGCATTCCGTATCGCTAAAGTAGACACTACTCCCTAAAGCACCCCAAGGGCTAAAGGCATCTTCGACTGACTCATCGGTGTCCCTAAGTTGGGATGCCGTAGCCTTTGCTGGGGGAATCAAAGAATACGAAATCTTTAGGGACGGGGTTTCCGTCGGGACCCGCGTTGGCACGTCGTTTAATGAGAGTGGTTTAAAGCCGGAAACTACGTATAAATACCAAGTTCGGGCGATCTCAATGGCGGGAAATCCATCGGAGCTGAGTGACGAGCTTTCCGTTACAACAGAGCCGACGCCTGTTCCTGATCCGGAAAGCATCAGCGTCAGCCCATCGTCTAAAACATTGAACGTAGGTGAGACGCAGCAAATTACCGCAACAGTATCGCCAAGTGGAGCTGACCAAGGCGTAACATACACGTCGAGCAACACGTCAGTCGCAACGGTGACGAGCTCTGGAAAGGTAACTGCGGTTGCAGCCGGATCTGCTACGATTACTGTCAAATCGAAAGTTAAGACAACGGTTAAGAATACCGTAACGATCACTGTTGTCGAACCAACACCATCTGGCGGTGAGTAAATATGAAAATCACTCCCGATGAGGTAAAAGAATATCTGCGGATTGATGGAGATGAGGAGGATTCCCTTATCTCCTTTTTTATTTCCGCCGCAGAGAAACATCTGGAAAACGCCGGTGTAACCGACAAGGAATCGGAACTATATAAACTGGCCGTCCTCATATACGTCACAGATGCGTATGAAAACAGATCAACCGCAATGAGCGGAAACAAAGTAGCCGGCATTGTATTGCAACTGAGGTGATCACGTGAACACAGGAGATTTTAATAAGCGGATCACATTTCTCCGTTTTACCGAAACAACAAACGATGAGGGATTCGAAATAAAGGAATGGTTACCGGTTGCGACCGTTTGGTCAGCGGTTAAGACGGTTCAGGGGCGCGAATTTTACCAGGCGGGCGCAGTACAGGCGGACAGGACAGCGCGGTTTGTTATTCGATATTCAAAACGGATGAAGTTGATTCTTAGAAATGACTTGCGCATTTCATACGGAGGTAGGACGTTCGAAATTGAGAGCATCATAAATGACGATGAGCGGAACGTCACCTTTACGATAGTGACGAAGGAGGTCGGAATCAAATGAGCATTCGGATTTCCGGGTTTGACGAGGTGATGCGAAATATCCAGCGTATGGGTAATCGAGCTAATTCGTTGAAATCGGGCGCGTTAGATGCCGGGGCAAAGCCTATTTACGAAACTATGGAAGAGAACAACCCGAGTAAAAGATACAAGATCGCTGTCGAAAAAAGTAAGTCAGACGAAGTAGTAATCGGCCCTGAAAAAGACTTTTTCACAGCACATTTTCTTGAATTCGGCACAAGTCCACACCTTATAAAACTGCGAAAAGCCAAAATACAGACAGACGGCCAAATTGTTTACGGTAAGGAAGTTAACCACCCAGGGCACGCTCCTCGACCGTTCGTTGAGCCGTCTTTTCTTGCATCTAAGGATGATGCGCAGCAAGAGATTGTCAGCTACTACCGGAGGAATTTGCTGCCATGAGTCTTCGGAGTCTAGTAATGGCGACTTTGAAGGATATTGGTGTACCTGTTCGATTTATTACGTATTCAGGTGACGAGGATACTTACATTCTCTTTTATGTTTACAACGTATCAGGCGCCCTTTCAACGGAGGATGAAGAGGCCTTCGCTAATCACTATGTACAAATCAGTATCTTCACAAAAGACCCAACTAAATATTCAGAACTGGAAAAAGAGGTAAAGAGCCGGCTCAAACGAGCTGGCTTTTTTCGTTCAAACGAACAGGACCTTTATGAAACCGAAACTGAGCTTTTTCACAAAGTCTTGCGTTA
>JABXHG010000536.1 GCA_013393545.1 Alteromonadaceae bacterium
ACACCGAACCGCTGCTGCACCATTGGCGAGCGGTGCACAAGGCCAAGTTGGGTTGATCTGAACTGGGCGCCGAGGCTAACTCTTTCCTCGGCGCTCACCATCTGAGCCTGGCATCCCGCTTTCTGTCATGTCAGGCTTTTTGCCGATTTTGAACGCAAAAGTTTGGCGAGCTACGTCGCTCGTCAGGCTGCACATGGTTGCCGCATAGTGTAAGGGTGTTTTTAATACTCATTTCAGCTTTATGGGATATAAAGTATTTGTACCCAATGAAATGAGGTGTGCCATGAAAGTGAAAATGATTGCATTGACAGCTTTTATCTCCAGCGTGTTAGCAATTCCTGCTGTTGCGAGCGTTGGTCATGACGGTGGCGTTCCCGTGCTAGAAGATGGTATTTCATCGAGTCAGATGATTAGCAATGGCAACGAAAACCGATACACCGTGCCTATTGATAAGCCGACTACTTTAACAGTAACAAGTGAGCACTATGCTGGTAGCTCTAGCCGTGGAAACTATCTGAAGGCGGTGCTCTATGACGCATCAGGAGAAATGGTTGCCGCAGCGTCAGATCCTGATGGGCACTTTTCTCTTGTCAGGTCATTAGAGCCAGGAGATTATCAGCTTATGGTTACTGGAAGCACTACCATGGGAGGCGCTCATGAAAGTCGGAATATCTACCAACTCCACACCCAATATCAATAAGTGATGCATGGTAAATTAAGGGCCGGCTGATTGGGGTTGGCCGGTTCTTCTTGTAGTGTGCAATCCTAAAATAGCATGGGGTGTGGATAATGAAGGCAACGGACTCATATAAATACTATGGTGTTGTTAGTCGCGTATTGCATTGGATAACTGCAATATTGGTCATTATACAGCTAGCCGATGTATATATGCGTAGTTGGGACCCCAAGAATATTTTTAGTCAGTATGTACAGCCGTGGCATATGACGATAGGGGTTTCTATTTTGGGGGTAATGTTGCTCCGCATGATCTGGTTGTTGGTGCAGAGAAAGCATAGGCCACGAAGTAGAAGTATAATGGTAAGGTTTGGGCATTTTAGTATATACGTTGTTCTGATCGCTATCCCGTTGAGTGGCTTATTGCAAGGTTATCCCGTTTTAGTTTTTGATACTCTTCTGACAAAAGGTCTTGACACAAAATGGGATACGATTTTTCAGGAGCTGCATGGCCCACTTGCTTATATACTGACAGCGTTGATTGCAGGACATGTGTTTATGGCGATATTGCATCGCCTAGTACATCGTGACGGAACTTGGGAAAAAATGATAGGGAAAAATCAATAGCTTTGGTTAAGAATTTGTCGTGTGTAAAAAAGGAGGGGAGATGCTCCCCTCTAAAAGCCAGGCTGCGATGAAAATATTTTCTAAAAAGTCATGAAAGAATGGTCTTTATTATTTTTAAATTCATAGATTTTAAAGGGTGCTTCTTGAGCCCCGGGCATGCCTGGGGATCCTTTCGGCATGCCGACAAGGCCAATGCCATTTATATCTGGTTGTTTAGAGAAAAGCGTTGCTAGTGCTTTCTTAGGAACGTGACCCTCGATCCAATACTTACCCATTTTAAGGGTATGGCATGAAGCCAAATTCTTGGGCACTTCTGCTCGCTTCTTGATGCTATCCAGCGCAACATCATCCACGATCGTGATCCTGACACCTTGCGTTTCAAGGTAATGTGCATAAGCTGTACAACAGTCGCACCTGGGGTCTTTGTAAAGAATTGCTTCATCAGGTAGGTCGTTTGCCGACACTGCCCCTGTTGCCAAGAAACTACATGCCAGTAGTGAAGCAAGGAGTTGTTTAATGCCTGTATCCTTCATGAGGCCACCTGAAAAGGTACTTAATAAGAGAAGCAATGCTTAATCCAATAAGCAAAAGTAATGTTAGTGGCATAAGCCACCCTATCCATCCCATTGAGCCCATTAAAGCGAAACATTCTGAATTCATCATGAAAATCCTCTTGGCAGTGCTATCCTAAGGTAAAGAGTACAGCCTTTGTGTAGCCCAAAGGTCAAGCTGTAGAAATGATCATGGCTTGTTTGTTAGCAAACTAAGTAGATGTATTCAGGATCATTTCAGGTTGTGCCTCTATAAAGGGTAGACATCCACTTTTGTAGGAGAACACTGATGTATAAGAAGCATCTGGTATCAAGCCTTTTGGCAATCTCGTTGAGTACGCTGGCGGCGGCTTCCTGGGCCTCGGCCGGGCATGGAAATAGCGAAAAGGTGAGTGACGCTGACGTTGATCGCACCATCCCGGTGGAAGCGG
>JABXHG010000537.1 GCA_013393545.1 Alteromonadaceae bacterium
CTATGGCAGTCTTGGCGGACTCGAATGGCGACAGGAAGAGCCTAACCGACTTATTCATTCGCCTTTGGGCGAGCCTTCACGGATTCTCACGCGCAATGGCCCCGGCCTAGGCGCGGCGGCGCTGGCGGCTGCACGCATTCCGCCGGGGCACCCCGAAGGCTATCTCGAGGCCTTCGCACAGCTCTACAGTGATTTTGCCGAACAGATCCGGGCGCGACGAGAAGGGCGCGAAGTTCAGATCTTGGCACAAGGCACGCCCAACGTTACGGATGGAGTCGATGGTCTCAGGTTCATCTCTCTGGCACTGGCATCATCGAAACAGGGAGGGGCCTGGGTCGGGCTCTAAGAGCCTGTTGGGCTTGGCGTTGATCGTATGTAAGTGGGGGAGAGTGTTGGCTTTCGGTAGACTGCTATGTTTTATATGATTTTTGATTTATAAAAAGGCATGGAAGTCGCTTATACCAAGTGATATACCATGAGGCTCTATTAGCTGCTCATGAGACACCCGAATTATGACAGCGTGAGAGGGCTGGCCGCTTACGGCCAGAAGCTGACATTTGCAAACCTCTAAAATGACAGTCTTCCGGAATCAGGAGCGAGCACTTTCTATTCTTATACTGGTGAAACTTCAACCCCCACTCAGCTCTCAAAGCTACAAGCTGAGTGGGGTTAAAGCTTCTAGCATCTCTAGTTTTTACATCCATTCTTGTCACAGGTTATTCGTTGAGAGGATGAAACCCAATGCTGAGCATTCTCTCGCGTATTAAAGCCGCAACCAGTAGAGCCACCTTTGGTTCCCTTATGAACCACCCCTGTAGGTGTGTGCTTGACAGACATATCAAACCTCTTTTTCAAATCAACTATCCATATAAGATCAATCATGCAGAATGGTTAAACGTGCAGGCATCATCCCCACGGGAGTACGCACATTTAACCAATCACACTAATTTAGGATAGTCCAAGTTTCTCTTTTCGACCAGGAGCGATCGTTCGATGTGTAGCGCTTTTGCATAGTGACGCAGACACCGAGACGGTGCAGAATTTGGAAGCTACTCGTCACTTCCTAAAGAGGTTTACTCTTATAATATCAACTGGAAAGCGATCCTCACTCCATGAAGAAATAATGTTTCTTGATTTAAGCCATTCAACTAAAACCTGATTCTCAGGGGTGCTTTCCAATCTCGGCCTGTAGTAACCAGTTTTTATTTCCGAAAATGGTCGAGGTAGATTAGCCAAAACATGGCGCACCTCGTCACCACCCATACGAGATTGGTATTTATTTAAAAGCGAAATTTGTATTTCTATAGGCGTAGAATTAATTATTATAGATTGCGCTACACTCCCATTAATCATGGATAATTCAGAATCGTTATTGTTCAGAATTGGGCCGATAAGTGCTGATCGCTCGGGGAGGTCTACGAGTGCCTCTAGGTCCATCAACTTGACTATCTTGAGCTTGACTGAATCATCAATATCAGATCGAAGAAGCTCCTCTCGAAAGTCATCATCAAGCGAAAAGCTGTCTGGATCAGACAGGTATACATCAACGTTGGCCGCTACGAACCGCACCTCCAAACCCTTCTTGTCAGAGAGTGCATCAAGATTTTTCTTACTAAATGAGACTTTCCCTTCATCTATAAGGATTTGAACTTTGGTTGGTTCGAGTCTTTCCGGTAGTACCTTAATTGGCCTCGGCAGAGCGCGAGCATAGTCTTTGTAGGCGACATCAGAAAGCGAGCCCGCCTCGAATAGGAATATCCGCAGTTTATTTGATTCCGGTTCGCTTGGTATAGGATGTTGCAGAATAGCTGCACGGATCACATCTTGATCAAGATAACCAATCAGGCTATCCGCCTCGAACCCTTCAGCTTCCATGAAAGCCAGACAGTTCTCCCAAGTTGGTTCGATCACATTTTCGCTGAACATCATTGAGTGCAATTTCTCAGGCACCTCCTCCAGAGATGGCAGCTGAGTCGTCTGTCGATGAAGAAACTCCCGAAGGTCACCTTGATCAAGGTCATCGTGGCGAACCACGTTAAGGATAGCGGAGGCATCCTCTTCTGAATTTCCTTGTAGAGAAAGAAGGATATCGCGTAGGTAGAGATCAAAGTCGCGCTCTACTCTCTTAATTAAGGTTGTGTTATTCGTCAAACGTATGGTCGTGAAGTTCCTCTTACGTAGTTTCTCAAGATCGCTCTCTCCTAAAACTGCTTGGTAGACGTATTCCAAGTTCGGGACCGTGAGTTCGAAAAGTCCCTTCTCGAACATGAG
>JABXHG010000538.1 GCA_013393545.1 Alteromonadaceae bacterium
AGATCATCATCGATGCCCAGGCTTTCGGCGAAGGGCAAGAACACCACACCTTAAAGCCGGTGTTGGAAAGTGTGGAAGCCCGCTTCAAAAAGCTCGGCATTGCAGACAAGATTTATCAACAAGGTACCGTTGTCACTGCGGACACCGGCTTCGCCAATGAAGCCAACATGAAGTACCTGTACGAACGGCAGATCAACGGTTATATCCCAGACAATCGCTTCCGCAGCAGGGATCCAAAGTTCCAGAACCAGAAAGACAAATACGGCAAGCGTCACCAGAACCGGCCAGACACAGGCTGGAAAGAGGTCATTCCTGCCCGTGAATTCCAGTTCGATCCGATCAACCTCACCTGCATCTGTCCGGCCGGCCAAGAGCTTCATTATGAGGCGACCCGAACGGATGGGAATGGTGTCTCCCGTACCCACTTTAAGGGCCGCCTGCTTCAGTGTCGGCACTGCCCCAAAAAACACCAATGTATGCAAAACCCAGCGTCGGCTGATCACCGCAAAGGCAGTGGCAGGCAAGTGACGTTTGCATTAGAACGCAATCGTGCGCCGAGCTACACCGACTGGATGAAGCATCGGGTGGATAGCTCTCAGGGCAAAGAGGTCTACAGCCATCGAATGTCGGTGGTGGAACCGGTGTTCGGCAACATTGGCACCAACAAGGGGCTGAACCGCTTCAGTCTCAGGGGCAAGAAGAAAGTGCAGGGCCAGTGGCGGTTATACTGCTTGGTACACAATATTGAGAAACTGGCGAATTATGGGCGGATGGCGGCATGACCCGAGGGATCGAAATATCGCAGCAAGCCCCTGATGCGTGGTGCTGAGAAGCCAGAATGTAGATATGGTGGAGTTAGCGGCTAAAACCGGCGGTTAATCCTAAAAACGAACCATTGCCGACATAATTGCTCGGCAAAGATAACAAGAGCGAAGGCGGTGGAATGCTAACCCAGTTCTGGGTTTTTCTACAGTCTCGTTAGCCAATATTAGGAGAGTAGGTGCCACAACGTAAGGTTAAAGCGATAGTAGCTGCCGCAATTCTGTTACCACTTATTGTGTACGGGATTGTTTTCAACGGTGGCATTTCAACCGATCATAGCCGCTGGGCAGATTTTGGTTCATATATAAGTGGCATATATGGAGCCTTAGGGTTTCTAGGTCTTATATATTCTTTGCACATCACGAGGACGCAGTTTATTTCTCAGGGCCAAGATACGACATTCTTTAACTTGTGGGGCGCGTTGCAAAACAGAATTTCAAATGCATCTGTTGAGGCGGGTAAAATTACCTTGCATGGGCAAGCGGCTTATGAATATGTGGTTGAAAAAATTCAGGAAGAACTTAGGCTTGAGACTTCACGGCTTGCTAGAAATATTTTGTGCGAAGACCCTGAAGAAGTCGGCTTTGTGCACTACGCCAATTTGAGCTATGCCCTCAGCCAAGAGGGGCGCCTCGAAGATCCGTTTGAGGGAAGAGACGAGTTCATTCGAATGATGAAGGCTCTAAAGAGTTTCGATGAGCGATCAGAGTATCTGAAGTCTTGGCTGGGACAAAGTGAATATGAAACAGAAGCAGTCCGGGAGGCGCTTTGTGGTTTAGGTAGTGTCCACTTTTATAAAGTATCCTTTGCAAAGCGTCGGGGGCATTACGAACGCGCTTTTTCAAGTATTAAGCAGAAGCATGGTGCTTTAATCGACGGATACTTCAGAAACGTCTGCTATCTTGCTAATCACGCAGTGCAGTCAATTAACGCAAAAGAACACGTAGAGTATCTGGCGAGCCAGTTATCTCGGTATGAATTGGTCTTAATTTTCTACTGTCTAGCGGGTGCTTCTAACCCCCAGAAATTTACTGCTCGATTAGTTGAGTCTGGAGTGTTAGGTGAGTTGGTTCACTTTGATTGCCGGGAACTTATGATAGACATGCCCTCTGATGAAGAGCTAGCGAGGGAAATAGAGCATGTGGAAAGTGTCGGCTAACAAGCGCATGTTGTCGGACTGGTTTTCCGCTGGGCCCCAAACCCGCCGCAAATGCCAGCGTTGGTTTGTAGTTGTGTGGTCTTTTTTTGTGGCTGGGTGCCATTGGCTCTCGGCGTAGGGTGGCGGCGAACACTGCAAAAGGGTGGTGT
>JABXHG010000054.1 GCA_013393545.1 Alteromonadaceae bacterium
AATGAGCCCACAAGGCCGGGCTTGCCTTGTTCGATGACCAGGTTTGGCGTGGGAATGATGGACATTTGCGAGCAGATCACTGGCAAAGCCAGCTTGTTTTTCAGTATATCGGGAAGACTCATGTTTTTACTCCTGACCTTATTTATTTATGTGTGAAATAGCTGAAAATACACTCACGGTGTCCGCATTGATTTAGTCTTTATGCAAACTGCTGCTTAAGTTTTTTCTTTGATATCTTCCCGTTCTCATCCCGCGCAATATTACTGACAATTATGATTTCACGAGGGATTTTGTATTTTGCCAATCGACCCTCAAGGTGTTTCCTGACTTCCAGGGTTGTGTCGTCGGTTCCGTTCTGGAACTTGATCAAACCTAAAAGTGATTCTCCGAATTCCGGGTCAGGGACGCCAATCACAGCGCAATCCTGAATACCGTCGACTTCCAGGATTGCATGCTCTATCTCCGCGGGATAAATATTGACGCCTCCGGAAATAACCATATCTGACATGCGATCGCATACATACAGATAACCATCTTCATCGAAGTAGCCCATATCCCCCACTGTTACCAGATCACCGAGTGAGGCCTCCTCTCTGGCTTGCTGGTTATTCTGGTAGGTAAAATCGGGGTAGGCAGGTTGGCGTCCGTATATAATACCCACTTCACCTTCGGGACATTCCTTCCCATTTTCATCAATAATTCTTATATCAGCGCCAAGCACTGGCTTGCCCACACTTCCCGGCTTTTCAACTGCGCCCTCAGGACTCTGTACAGTCAGCATGCCGGTTTCACTGGAAGCATAAGTTTCATGGATAACCGGTCCCCACCACTCAAGCATCGATGCCTTAAGCTCAGGTGAGCAGGGTGCCCCAGTGGAAGCCACAAAACTAACCGATGAAATATCGTAACGCTGCTTTATCTCATCTGGCAGACGCAACAATCTCACATACATGATCGGCACCAGGTAAACGGTGGTGATTTTATGCGTCTCAATCAGGTGCAAAATATTCTCGGGTTCAAAGCCCTGGGTCAGCACCAGGGACTCCCCAAACAGCAAGGTTTGCAGGGTCATGTTGTTAGGTGCGCTATGATACAGCGGAGCCGGCATCAGTACTCGAACACCTTCTTTAACACCCCAGGCTTCTTCAGCAATCTGCTGGACCAGAGGCATGAATGACGGGTCGAACGGCATGCGACGAACACCTTTGGGGTTGCCTGTGGTGCCTGAGGTATAAGGCATCATCCCCCGGGGCACTCTCTCCGGACCTTCATACGGAGACTGCCTGTCCAGCCAGGTTTCATAATCCAGCTGCGTATCAGTGCTGGAATCTACAACCAGAATGGGTACGCCGTCAGGAATAATTGCTTCCACTTCGCTCAGAAACTCAGCCTGAATGATGAGGGCTTTTGCATTGGAGTCTGTGAGAATATGGAGTGCTTCCCCGGCTTTGAAGTGCCAGTTAATCGCACAGTGGTAGATTCCGATCGTGCGGCAAGCCATCATGACATCAATGAAGGCCGGATGGTTTCGCATCATGACAGCGACAACGTCACCTTCGTTCACGCCGAGCGAGGTCAGACCACCTGCCAGTTTAAGCCCTCGTTGCTGTACTTCAGCCCCCGAGTAAGCTGTGTCTTCAAAGATGAGCTTAGCGGTCATTTTTCGATCCTGTTGTTTTGTTTATCCAGATTTCATGGGGTGCCTTGAGCTATGGCGACCTGAAGAAACACTGTATGCCACCCTCCTAATACTCGACAATGCACAAATCTTAGCCCACACTGTTTCAATATTCGCAACAATCGAAGGTGACGACTTGGAGATCAAAGACTTGGAGGCTCTTGTTGCGATTATCGAGGCCGGCAGCATGAGCGCTGCGGCTCAGCGAATGAATACGAGCCGATCAAACATCAGCCGCCGGCTTAAAAAGCTGGAATCTGACCATCGTGTACAGCTTCTCAGAAGAACCACACGCAGGCTGGAGCCCACAGAAATTGGCTGGGCTATGTATGAGCACGCGGTTAAGGTTACTCAGGAACTTGCAGCCCTCGAGGCTACAGTTCTGGATATGGGCAGAAACTTAAGAGGTCATGTACGAATCAGTGTCCCGATAGGCCTGGGACAACTGACACTGGGGCCAGCCCTGCTTGACTTCGGTAAAGCACACCCGGGCGTTACCATGCAGCTTACGTTCAATAACCGGATATATGATTTGCTGGACGAAGAAGTGGATATAGCAATCCGGGTTGCTAACTCACCTCCCGAACATTACGTTGCCCGGGAGTTATCGCACATTGAATGGGTTCCTTGTGTCTCTCCTGAATACATCGAGCACCGCGGCAGCCCTGAAGCCCCTGCGGAGCTCACCGAGCACGACCTGGTGACGCCGCCGGTGCGTCACAACCGGCTTACCCTGAGCTTTTTCTCGCAACAGGAACGTGAACGGCATGTCGTGGATCTGTTGCCAAAACTGCAGTGCGCTGATATGAACTTTCTAAAGCGATCGATTGTTTCGGGTAATGGTATCGGCGTTTTGCCGTATTACCTGATCAGTGACGAGCTTAAATCTGGTGCACTGGTCAGATCTCTTGAGGGGTTTGACTCAGACCCGGAAATGTGGGGTAACAAGATGTTTTTGATTACGGCTCCGAACCTGTACCCCTCCCAGACAGTCAGGTCGCTGATGGACTTTATCCGGGAGGCTTTTTCAGAAAACGGCGCCGTTGGAAAGATGCTGAAGGGGCAGTTTAATGACACTTAAGACGAATCCGAACCTGAGTGAGCTCAGGTCAATGATTCAGGTGCCCCGAACAGGCGGTCAGAAAACCTGACATACCAGGCGGCCGCCTGCACCTGAACAATATATGCCAACGCAATCAACAGGGCAGCATCTG
>JABXHG010000539.1 GCA_013393545.1 Alteromonadaceae bacterium
TCACGCGCCACGAGGCTCCATCTGTCATAATACTATCCGCCGTCACCCCTCGTAAACCCTCCGTATCCTATCCGTTTCCTATATACTGCGCCCACTATTCGGCATCCTTACGCAACGCCCTCATACGCTCTATCTGCGCCTTCATCTCGTCTATGTCCGTATCGCTGCCGTTCTTATTCTCTACGACAACATTATCCGTAAGCATACTATGCGCCTGCAATAACGTCCTGAACATCGCAGCGTTTCCGTCGTTAATGATATGATCCGGTATGGAATCCATTACTTCCGGTAAACGATCGAGAGTGTTCCGCATAATCTGGCGCTTTAGTTCGTCATTAAACGAATCATTCTGCCGCCATTCATATAACGTCTGCCTACTTACGCCTACTTCTTCGGCAATCTGATCGTAAGTCATTCCGCCTCTTTTCGGCTGTGCTAAAATCGTTATGGCAGCGATCTGTTTTTCGCTAAGTTTCCGGGCCAATTTTCCGCCCTCCTTTCCGTTAAGTTTACGTAGCTTTACGTCCTTCTACTACGTAAGACAGCATAACGATATACTTTATAACAATCGATCTATATTAACGCAATATTAACGCTATCCTTTCGTATGTTTAAAACCTAGCGTCCACTCCGTCGCTTACGCTCCTCCGTGTCCGCGGATATTATTAAGACCTTTATCGCGATACAATTATTTATACAATATACATGATTGCGTTTCTGCGGGACGGAGTGAAACGTAGTTCCCGCTAGTCTTCGGATTCAGAAGACTAAGAAGTGATTACGCACTCAAAATCGCTGTATCCCTTGCGGCTGTAAGCGCGAACCCCATTTTCGCATGTACGAATAAAGTCGTGTTTTTGGCCGATTTGTACGAATCACGTCGTGTTCATTATCAATTATGTTATTCTAATTGAGAATATGCCGATAATCACCCGACCTCTAACCGTCATATCTATCGTATTATTATTCATATAAACGTATTAATATACGAAGAAAAAGACGCCAATCATTCGTCAGCGTCTTCGATCTTCACTTCGAATAACTCCTCGACATTCACTCCGAGCGCCTTCGCGATGGCAAACACGTGCCAATCGTAATGTCTTTCCGCGGAATCAAAGCGTGAAATAGTCGGTTGTGGCACGCCGGTTCTTCTCGATAGTTCTGATTGCGACCAGTCTTTTTCGTCTAGGAGCGCTTGCAAACGCGGCTTAACCGTTACCTTCATTCGATCACCTCTGCGTTAATTATACGCCAGAGAATATTTTTTCGCAAATTCGCTTGACTTCATCTATACGCTGTCGTATAATAAGAGTATAGAAAGGGGGTGAACGTAATTGATTGACGTAGTGATGAAACTTTCGGCAATCATCGCAACTTGGCTCGGAATTCTAAAGATCGTCTTAGAACTCCGCAAGATGCGAAAAGAAGCCGAAAGTAAAGAGCGACGGCCTCCGACCAAGAAGCACCGTCGCCGCACATAACACCGAGGGGCGCAAGCCCCTTGTCAATCAATTATAACACGAATGAAACGAATTGATACCACCGAAATTTTGTTAGTTGTCGTCTTGCTCGCTTGGATTGCGGATATGAACTTCGGCCGGCTGTCCGTTCTGGACTACGTCGGCCTCGGCTCAGCGATCGTTTTCATCGCGCTTCTATTCTTTAGATCGGGGAGGAATCGGAAATGACACTTTATATAAAACGTTTGGGGTCGGACACACCGCCATTAAGACCGCAGCAGGCCAATCAACTTCTCGATCTATATCAGCGCCCTGTTGCGACGTTCAAAGACGCCGGCAGGGCGTATCAGATCGGGTTTAATACGGCGCTGACATGTCTCGGCTATTTAATCGCAACCAAACACGGAGGTAATGACGATGAATAAAACGAAGACGTCGATATTGCTTATCGAGTGGCTGACGACATGGCTGCGGAAGCCAAAGACGCCCAAGAAACGGTTGAGCGCGAGTACATTGTCGAAGGAAAAGATTACGCTGTTTCAGCGGATGACGGCGGCTTTAGTTTCGATCCGGCAGCCACAGACGCAAAGCCAGGCGATCGGATCAGCGTTACTTTTACGAAGGATCAATACGAAAATGGCAGCGGATTTAAGGCGATTAAGGTTATCGAATAACACACGAAATCAGGCGTTAAGCGGCCGCCGATACCTAATATACCCGCAGCAGCTTCCGGCGGCTCCTACGCTTTAATTTCGTGGGAAAATCGTT
>JABXHG010000540.1 GCA_013393545.1 Alteromonadaceae bacterium
CTGCAGAGAAATAGAACTTTTGTGGTCATGGGTATCACTATATATTCGATATTTCATATATATGCTAATCCGAATATATGGTGAGTGCAATGAATTATAAACTTGAAACCGGAAATTTATTTAATGACTCGGCCAGTTATGAGCAGTGAAAGTACAACCATTGCTCCCCCGGTGATTGTCATCGTGCTTAATGGAGCGTCGTAGATAAGATAATCCAGTAGATAAGTAATAACCGGTACCAGAAAAAATAGAGTCGAGACCTTGCTGGCTTTATCCTCTTTTAGCATATACACCAGTAGTAATATGGCTCCCACAGAAACCACTAGAATCATCCATAGTGCTGAAGAGATGAATTGAGGCGTTAGTTCCGCCTCAAAACCATACCAGCCGACACCCAGAGCAAAAATGATGGAAGAAAAGCAATATTGAACCAGTACCGAGCTCACCACATGAATACGGGTATGTTGCTGCAGAATAGTACCTATCGTCATTGCCAATACGGCTAACCCGGCGAATATCAGCCCTGATATGGTAACAACATCTACGGCTCCGCCACCGGTCACCGCAATAACAAGTCCACTAAACCCAAGAAGCAGCACTAAATAGCCCATGACACCAATGCGCTCGAAGGCAAGGAGCGGAGTAATTAGAGGCTGGCACCCAAGCACTATAGCCAGCATGCCAGGCGATAATGAATGCGCGATAGCTGCAAAAAAGAATCCGTGATAGAGCACTTGCAGGAACAGTCCGACAATTGAAAGCCGAAACCAGGACTTTACCGGCATTGAAGTCAGAGCCCGCATCTCAGCAGGCATTATTGTAGCCAGCAGTATTGCTATTACTAATAAGGCACCAAGGGATCTGACGAAGAGGAATGACAGAACAGAAGATTCCTGCAAACCTGCTTTTACGAAAATGGCGCCGCTACTCCACATAATTAAAAAAAGCAGTGGTGCCAGGCGCTCGAGATTGAACCAAGCCATCATGCTACTAACCTATCTATTAGCCGGAGGTGGAAAAGAGTTGAAATACACTTTCTATATTTCATACTCTTGGTTGGAGTATGTTTTTAACCCTAACGATCGACGGGCTAAAATCATAGCGAGTTATTTTGATAGGTAGGCATCAAGGGTGTTGATATGACCGACAGACTTCGGTCTGGGGAGAAGCATATGGATTTGAACATAGATTGCTTACGCACGTTCGTTGCTGTGTCTGAGTTGAGCAGCTTCACTAAGGCTGCCGTACGTCGTCATCGCGTACAGTCTGCAATCAGCTGGCAAATAAAAAAGTTAGAGCAGCAATTGGACACGCCACTATTCGTGAGACACAACAGTGGCGTGTCTTTAACACGAGCGGGGAAGCTCCTGTTTAAGCGCGCCAGGGAAATTATAGAAATAAACGAGTTGGCTCTAAATGAATTATCCGGCGTCAGTGCTGAGCAGAAAGTGACTATAGGAACCAGTGACGTGTTCCTGGCAAGTTTCATTCCTGAGTTGCTTAGAACTTGCCGCGATTCTCATCCAGATATAACGATAGATGTGGTCTCTGGGTATAGTGATGAAATATGGCGTGCTTATTCAACTGGTGAGGTTGATATTGCGCTTACCCAGAATTGTCCTGAATCTATTTCAAGCAGGTTATTGTTGTCCACCCCTATGGTTTGGATAGCACCAACCCGTCAGTTCTCATTGAAAAATAGAAAACTAAGGATTGCCTGCTTTACTGAAGGCTGTTCCGACCGCGCTATGATCTGCAATGCGCTGGGTAGCAAAGGGCTGGATTACGAAGTTGTTTTTTCGTCTTCAAGTTTAGCTGGTGTGTTGTCGGCGGTGGAAAATGATCTTGCTATATCAGCAATCCCGCATATTGCGCTAAATGATAATGTGCATTGGCTGGAGAATAACGATTTGCTACCAAATTTGGGAAATGCTGATATTTCCATATCGGCTAACTATACAAGCCCTGATAGTGCGGTAAGGATAGTTGAAGAAATGATCGTTAATTTCTTTGAAAGCCGAAGTAATATCAGAAATTCAGTGACCGAGACGATTTCGTAGCCACAAGGGCACTTATCTCAAGCGAGATAAATGAGCAACCGGCACTATCTGCCACTGGTGTTGGGTGGGATGTTGAGCCACGAGCGCGCCCGATGGCTGCGGGAGTTACTGTGGAGGTGTGCAGCGCCATGGATGGG
>JABXHG010000541.1 GCA_013393545.1 Alteromonadaceae bacterium
TTGTGGCATCCTGTTGGTCGTCTGACCTAAGGTCGGGTGTATCGGCTAATCGATTCCCATCGTTTCAACGACAAGCGGCTGTAACAAAAGATGGTCGACGATTACCTTTAGCGATATTACACCCTCGATCTTAGCTACCGGTCTCAGCGCCCTTTGAAGCGCGATATGTCCGCAGTAAGACATGTCGTTACGTCGTCTCCCTAATGCGAGAAATGTGCCGGCTGCCTTCTCGCCTTCGAAATTGTGAAGCGTATATGAATAGACCGTCTCACGACCATCGCTTGCTTGCGTTAAATAAAGCGTGTAGTTCATTCGGCTTCCTCACTTTCTAACGCCTGGATACGTGTGTCGATTCGCATCAATTCCGCCGCCTCACGACCTGATCCGGCGTATCCCCTGTAATTCGCTTTCTTTTCCTCGTATAAACTTCGGAGTTCCTGCGCGGTCATCCCTTCGTATGGATCTGAAGGTCGGCCGGCCTCGTAATCGCCGTTTGAAATTTGTGAAGCCAGGTCTATGACTGCTCGTTGGGCTTCCCGGTACTCTGATTCAGTAACTGTACGAGAAGGTTTTAGTGTCCCTTCGTATTTGATCACCGTTTGTTTTGCATCAATTAGCTGCCGTTCCAGTTCTGCCCTTTTTTCTTTCCATTCACTCATTCGAAATCCCCTCATTTCTGATCGCTCTTTCTTCTTTCAATAGTTCGGCCTCATATTCTTCAACCGGCGTTTTTACAGGCCCCTCTATTACAAACGCGTCCTTTGCCCCGTAATGATAGGCCGAATCTGTCGCCGAATTAAACAGCTCTCGGCGAAATTCGAGATCGGTCAACCCGTCGCCGCGGCTTACGGTCGAAAACACGATCAGGGAGTCGTCACGGTCCGTCACCTTATATGTGCCTTTTTCTAGGTCTAGTTCGATAAAAGCAACACCACCGGGCAACAGGTCCGTAAAGCCACCGCCTTTTGACTCGCGAATATATGTCGTTTCAGCCGTACCGTAATCTCCGTAATGATCGAACATTTTTAAGACGCAGAACATGCCGGTTCCCCCTTTTCGCAAACGATCTTCGCTTCTTCTTCGTAAGCTCGACATTCTAGCACCGCCCGCGAGACGTTTAGATCACAGGTGCGGCCGGATGATCGGCGGATGATTTCCCCGGTTTTGGCGTCTACCGTAAGAGCTTCGGCAGGCTTAACATAAATCAGAACATCATACAAAAATAACTCCCCTTCCGATGCAAAAATCGAAATCTAATAGTAATATAGCCGGATGCCGTTTTTTGCATTTGCAATGCCCGTCATATCAACGTTTACTGGTGTCTAAATCGTCATTCTTTTTCTCTGTCTATCACGATAATCACGATTCCTTCGCCGACTATTTTCCTTTTCATTTTCAACCGCACATCCGGCGCAGTATAGTTGCCGGTTACTTTTGCGATCGAATCGATGGCCGCAACGTTTGCATTTTCCCGCCCCGTTCGACTTGTTCTGTAACGGATGATCGGCCGGTAAATGTTCGAGATATTCCCCCATCAAAGCCGGATCTGCGGGCAGTACATTTCGCATAAAGTACGGACAGATATTCCCCGGCATTGAATCCGTTTTGATTTCAACAGTACACAAGCCGCACCGCTGAAGATCGCAAGCGCTACCGCTTTTATAGTTGGCGCAACGGCTTCGGGCTAGACGGCCGAGTTTGCTTCGTGTCGAGTTAATCTTTCGCTGATTCATTTCACAACCTCCGTTTGCGCGTAGAATTCAAGCAGGCTAATCACTTTATCCGGATTAAGGGCTAATTTATCAGTTAATCTCCCGGAGACTTTTGGAGTAATTTTTCGCTTTCCCTTTTCGATCATGCAAATAAAAGCCTCTGAAACACCTGTCAAATCCGCTACATCCTTTTGTGACAGCCTATAAATTCGGCGAATTTTCAAAACCTGATCACCGGTCAATTCCATGTTTTCGATCCCCCTTTGTTAAATTTTCTTAACTAAGTGCCGAAAAAAAGGCATAAAAAAAGCATTAGCCAGAATGACTAATGCAAGATTGAAAGAGATACCACGCGCCAGTATCCCTCTCACTATATTCGTGTTTTTTCCCGTTTGTATGATAGATTTTAAGGCCCGATGCAATATTCACTGTAAAGATACCCGGACTCTCACC
>JABXHG010000542.1 GCA_013393545.1 Alteromonadaceae bacterium
GGCTTCATCGTTTCGAGTCACTGGGCCAAGCCAGGGTCGTGATCAATCGTTGGATCCGTTATTACAACGAAGAACGGCCACACCAGTCTCTGGACTACGTGGCACCCCGAGCACACCCCGCATTAATTGCGTAGGGTGTGCAGAAACTAGGGGGTCATTACAGATATGACCAACCAGGTGTTCCAAATATCGAAAGTTCTCTGTTAAATGCTTTAGGAGTCTCCCCATCCACTCACGCCGTTCTATTGACGAACTCTGGAATGGCAGCCTTCACTCTGGCCTTTGAAACGTCAAGGATTTTTAAGAATATAAAATCCGTTCTCACTGCACCCTATCTCTATTTTGAAAACGTGGAGATGATGCAATATTGGTTAGGTGATGACAATATACACGTCTCAGATTCATACAGCGCCGAGGACATGTCCAGTTTGAATATGGAGATAAGGCCAGATGCAGTATTAGCTGATCCTCTTAGCAATCACCCTCTGCAGAGAATGATCGATATTGATCAGCTTGCCGATTCCTTGTCTGAGGCTCCAAACCAGCCTACGTTAATAGTTGATGGAAGCATGCTGCCTCTTGTTAGTGCTAAGGGTGTAGTAGAAGCCATGCCAGAGAATGGCGTGTATTTTGAAAGCTGTTCAAAATACATGCAATTTGGTTTAGATATAACTATGGCAGGAATGGTTCTTATCCCAAGGAAAATGGAGGCTGTAGCTCGTCGAGTTCGAAGAAACATGGGGCTGGGTCTTGACCGGTATGGGGCTGAGCTATTCCCAAAATTCACGCCCGAGATGCTAGAAAATCGTATAAAGTCGATGGAGAAATCGGCGCTACTTGTAGCGAAAAAGCTCAAGGAGCTTCTCCCTGAAGATTATTTTATAACGACATTCCCCGGCCTGCGTGATCATCTTGACCACACACTATCCTTGCGTTACGAACGTTCGGGATCATGCGTGACACTTGCTCCTCTGAATCAGGAGTTAAACCGGGATCAATTAGACCCCATAGTAGATGCGGCTATTCGTGAAGCCCGCGAACATCATGTCCCACTCGTCAAGGGTGTCTCATTTGGCTTCACAGCATCTAGGCTTTCTGCTGCATCTGCACTAGCAGAGTCGGCTCCTCCTTTTCTAAGACTTGCGGTAGGGCCAAACACTGAAGATGAAGCTGAGAGGCTGGCAGTTTCACTGTCTTCAGCTATTTTAAAAGTTACCTCACGGTGGTAGGGTCTATGAAGTATTTGCCGCTTGAGGTAAGGGTTGCAAGCTTAGAAGAGCTTGGCTTGTTCTCCAAAGCTGAAGAGGATGCTGATACAAAAAAATGGATTGGTGATGACGCTTCTTTTGATTGGCATCTTTCGATGTATAACGATCCCAGCGTACATCATATGACATTAGCCAGAAACAACCAGCCTATCGGGTACATGACGATTGTTCCCGTGGCCGGCACTGAGGGGGAATTTGAACTCCTCAGAGGAATCACACTGCCTGCCTATAGGGGGAGATACGGTGTTAGCTGGTTCTTGTCATCGGTTAATTACGCATTCATGAGCCTCCATGCTGAAGTGGTTTGGCTAGACGTCTTCGAAACGAATCATAGGGCAATAAGAGTATATAGGGCCTCCGGTTTTAAGGAGGTTCATACCAAGCCTTTGAAGAGAGACGGTGATGAGCCTTTGAATCTGGTGGCCATGAAAATTACTAGAGAACAATGGGAGGCACCTTGAAGTGAACAATCAGGCTCACTATGCTTAGCAAAAGTTTGATCGAAAAAGCCATCCCTATGTTAGCCGCTATGGCGCTAATAGGCTTTTCTTTTGGTTCTGTCTCAGGCGGGCAAGGGCTGCCCGCCTGGGTGCTTTCTTTACTTGCCCTTTTAGTTTTTTCCGGCGGAGCGGAATTGCTGGCTGTTACATTGTCACTTTCAGGCGCATCTCCTGTATTCGTGTTAATGAACTGCCTCCTCCTCAACCTTCGCTTTTTCCCATTAGGACTCTCCGTGGGCGAGATATTTTCAAGGTCAAGTCTTGAAAAGTTGATGGCTAGTCATTTCGTGGTTGACGAGGTTGTTGCGCTAACATTCACGCAAGACTCCATTTATATGAAAAGAAAGATATACTGGATTGCATCTTCAGCCCTGATTCTCGTATGGC
>JABXHG010000543.1 GCA_013393545.1 Alteromonadaceae bacterium
AAGATTGGAGTGGAGGTTAATCAAAAGCAAGAGTGGAGGTGGATACAAAAACATAGAAAAGGCGAAAGATGGTGCAAGAAACGGAGTAGGCCGACAAGGTCAGTGAAAGGGAGCAAGGAAAAGTAATAAAACCAGACAATAACAAGGAGCAGAAGTTCGCGGCATATGGACGCCGGACGCACTGTACGTGGCTAATTCGACGCAAATCAAAGGTCGCCGCTGTGCTTCGGCGTTATGGCAGTTGCGCCAACGATATTTGATCGCTAATCTCTCCCCTTCGAATGGACTGTTGAAAGGAGTATACACAATGGAATGTCCTACCATCTCAAACCTGAAATTGGACTCAAAGGATCAAGAGGCGCTGGAGGCAATTCGTAAGGCTCAGCGGAATGGAAAAATGCTTGAGATCCTGTTACCGACCAGTGTTCTGACCACTATTTTCCTCGGCAATAATGCCGCGCAAGCCACCTACAATATCCACTCAACCGATTGGGTTCTGTTTACTCAGGCCATGAGCAAAATTTCTCCAATGGTTAGAAAGGCCGTTTCTAAAATAGCCAAAATGCAACGGTTGAGGGCTGGCCTGTCTTTTGAACAACGGCAGTTTTGGAAAGCTGTTGATGCTGGTTGTGGAGGGTATTAACGGTGAATTTGTTTCGGCTTGTAATGAGCTTTCTCGTGCTTAGCGGCTGTTCGTATGCTGATGTAAATGGTATGCAGGAAGAGCATCGGTATATTTCTGGGAAAATTGCCGCCTTCGGTGAAGCTGTAGAACGCTGTGAAAAGGTTGCTGCCAATCGAGAGGCACCCCCTCAATCTTTGATAAATAAATTAAATAACTATGAGCTTGAAAATGTCCGAACATTTTTAATTACTTTAAATGCTCAACTGGCGGAGGATTGCCAAAAGCCTGAATTGACCGAGTTGGCCTATGCAATTGGGGTGTTAGAGGGGGCTGAGGTAACCGGAAAGCCCAAGCAGGTTTTGGAAAACATCAAACCGCTGGTTTTTGGTAAAGAAACCTGGGGGCTGAAGGAACGGTACATGCAGTTGCCGGAGAATATGCGAAAGAGCCTGGGACAAGAAGAATATTTCGAAAAACCATTTCGAGATATCGAGATATTGAATGTCCTTGAATCCGGGAACCCGCCATAACAAGTGCATCAACGGGACCGGTTTGTTCCGCTGCTGCTCCACAAACCGGCCCGTTATGCCTGCGTTAAGTTGCAGATAACCAGATGAAATTGATTGAATCAAATTCTGAACTTCTTGTTTTCTCTGTCGGTCTCGTTGCGGTTGTTACTGTAGCTGGGCTGTTTGCCATCGCTCTACCGAATCTAGCCCATCATCTTCTCTTGATTATATCCGGCACCCTCATTGTTGCGGGAGGGCAAAAAGTAAAAAAGTACTCCGAAAAGACAAATTGGATTCAATCGAAGGCCGTTTTGCGTTCGGTAGAGGAGAATCAAAAGGAAATCATCGAATCTCAGTATGGGCCAAAAAGAAAGTATCTTTACCCGGAAGTAGAGTATGAGTATAGCCACAACGGGCAAAAATACATGAACACCGTCGTGGCTGACTCTATCCAGGATGTTTGGGTTCCGGAGATCAACGCGCTTGGTGATAAAACGCCTGAAGCCAAGAAAATATGGCGAGACTGGAAGTGTGGATCAGAGGTGCCGGTCTCTATCAATCCTCAAGTTCCTCACCAGTCGGTTTTGATAAGTCGACCAAGTAAGAAGAGAAGGTCACATTTTTTCGCGCTTATCGTTTCCGGGCTTTTGGTCTTTTTGATTTGGGCGGCAATAGTCGTGACAACTTAACCAAGGGCTGAAGCCGACCGGTACTACGCTGCGCTCCGTACCGGCGGCTTAGCCCAGGCGTTATACCTAAATGGGTCGGGATGTGTGCCAACGTGAAAATCCGAAAAATGTCACAGTTTGACCTCCCGGAGGTTTCTCGCATACAGCGGGAGTGCTACAGCGAGAGCATTCTTGAATCTGTAGATT
>JABXHG010000544.1 GCA_013393545.1 Alteromonadaceae bacterium
CGATTTTCACGCGCAAATCACACGAAATCAGACGTCTTAGCCTTCGCCGAGGGTATTCGGTAGGGTAACGGTTAGAAACGCTAATTTCGTGTAATTTTATTCGTACCGGGCGCGTACCTCCTTACACGGGTCATTGAAAACCGCGCGAAATAAGAGGAAAGCGTTCGGAGCGCTCAACCTGACAAGAGCAACAGAAACGGCCTCACGGAAGGATTATAACCGGTCTTGCCTTCCGAAAAACCACGCTGCCCAACCTTGAGGCGGCGGGTGTTAATATTCAATACGTTCATATCTTGGCAGAATGAGCACGTATCAAGTGTGGCTGGGTTTCCGTCTTTACTGTACGTTCCGCAGTCAGGACACGTAGGTCTTGCGGATACAAGGATTGAAAGCAGCATTCTCTGGCACCTCCTTACCGGCGGTTTACCGGATTCGCGGGTCCGGTAGAAGTCCGCCTGCCCAAAATATATGCGAGTGTAGTTTGGGCAGGCGGACTTCGCCTCTTTCGCCCTCATATTTTCTAAAATATTTGCCACTCGCGCTTTTAAATCTTTCGCAAATAGCGAACAGCTGGTATAATATTCCCTGAGAGGGTATATACTAGCACAAGCTGTATTCAAATCAGGAGGTGCTGGGTATATGAGAAAAGAGGGGGAGAAAGATATGAACGCATTAGCTTCAAAGAATTCCTTCAAGCCTTTGGATAAAAAGAAAAAAGCGTTATTAAAGAAATTCGTCGGTAGCTCATCATCAAAATTAGATTTGAACAAGGTCAGAGATTCCTGGAAATATGATAAAGATTGATTTTAATCGGAATTTTCGAGGCGAACGTTGCGATAGCAAATCAGCATAGCCTAAACTTTTTAACCGTAGATAGTAGACTAGCAGAAAACATATATCTTAAAAGAAATCAGTTAACGAATATTCATAAGGTATACACTACATCAGGTAAGTACAGGACTTATTAAGTCCAACGCAATCAGAACGAGGGCGATCCGAATAAGGGTCGCTCTTTTTGTGCTTGCGATAAATAAGCCGGAACGCCTCTCAACGATGCGGACCAAGCCCGGTATTTAAAAACGAAAAAGGAGACGATGTGAATGGCGGAATCAAAGCGCGAATCAATCGGCAAAATTAAAATCGACTTGGATGTGTCCGACGCGATAACCGGACTCAAGGCGGTTCAACGCGAAGCAAAGGCGGCGACTAAGGCGCTGGCCGAATTTCAGGACCTAGCTGAACGGCTCGGTGAGAAACCGTTAGCTGACGGTTGGGAGACGGCCCGATCATTGCGGTCTATATTCGATAGGTTAGACGAAGAGCCTACCGTTTATCTGGTCGGAAAGGAAATTCGAAGGAGGAGCGCTGATGAGCGGTAAAATAACCGTTAAACTTACCGCCAGCGACGAATATGACGAACAGCTCGATGAATTGCGCCAAGCCTTTTTCGCTCTGTCCGACGGCCCTGAACAAGAAGAGTGGCGACTCGCTCTCGTTGTAGGAAGGACCGTTAGCGAAGCCAAAACGATATGGAAACGGGTGAAAACGAACTATCCGAGCTATAAGTACACGCAATTTGTATCGCGTAATCCTTACGTACTGGACGGCATAAATCCGGAAAACATATCGCTATTTATGCTACCGGGCTACGCGGATAATCCGATTGTAAACGATCCAATGTTTCGATGGATTATCGATAATGCAGCCGAAGTTATTTACGTTGAGGAGGGGGCGGATGAGTAACGTTGTAGCGCTGAACAACAGAGACCAACCAGACCGCAAGCCAATGCCGAATGACAAAGCCGCGCTCTTAGACAATCCGCAAGGGTTCGAGGTATACAGTCGGGAGCTTATGCGCAAGGTATTTCCGCGCCTAATTAACGAAGCTTATGACGTAGTCTATGCCGATTACAAACGAAAGCCTGAGATTCGCGATGTTGTGGCGTTTTACTTTCTGCTGCAATCGTATATCGACGGTAACTATACGCGCAGTGACGGAAGCCT
>JABXHG010000545.1 GCA_013393545.1 Alteromonadaceae bacterium
CACCTCCATCTAGAAATATTTCAATTTTTCCCTTGGTCAAAGCGGCAACTTCTGGAAGGACTTCGAGAGCAGAAACAGCCCCATCAAGCTGCCGCCCGCCATGGTTAGACAACACGACCCCATCTACACCATACTGGCATGCTAAAAGAGCATCCTTGGGGTTCAACACACCTTTGACAACGAGGCGTCCTGGCCAGATATCGCGTAACCATGCAATATCTTCCCAAGCTAAGGTTGGATCAAGCTCGGCTGCTAAAGCGCTCGCAGCACCTTTGACCGTGTCTTGGTCCGGTGGGAGGAGGTCCCCTAAGTTCTTAAAACGAGGAACACCATGTGGAATGAGTACATCCCAGATCCAGCGGGGATGGCACAACACATCCAGACGATTACGTAGATCTAGCTGTAAAGGGCGAGAATAATTACGGCGATCCCACTCGCGATTGCCAAAAATAGCGCTATCAGTAGTAACGACAATAGTTTCCAAGCCAAGACTCTTGACTCGGGCTACCAGATTTTCTACATGTTGCCGAGTACGGTAAAGGTAAATCTGCATCCAGGCACGGATCCCCTCGATGCTAGCTATATCTTCTATCGATGTCGTTGATGCATTGCTCAGAATGAAAGGGACATTCGCCTTGGCAGCTGCCTCGGCCAGACGCATGTCGCCATTGTTTGTAATCAGCCCGTTGAATCCTGTTGGACCAACCATAAAAGGTAGGGACGCCGGCTTGCCGAAAAAATTTTTTTCTAAGTTGCGTGTACCTACATTGCGCAATGTGCGAGGCTGCAACGTTATACCACGAAAAATATCTCGGTTACGTATAAGTGTAGTCTCATCATCAGAGCCACCCTCAATGTACTCGAATGAGAAATTAGGTAGCCGTCGCCGTGCTACCTCTCTTAATTCCTCAATATTCTGAGCCCGACGATAATCGCGGCCGGAGTAGAGCCGTCTTTTCATAGTGAGTCCGAGTCATTCGGCAAGCCAGGCAATATCCGATAGCGAATAGCGCTATACGTAGCTAGGGCTTGACTAAGTATAGTTAAAAGAACCAGAAGTGGGCTTCTAGTTGAGAGTTACCCCTAGCTGAATTCGTTCAACAGCGGAGCCTGTTTGCAGCTAATCGCTGTCACTAGAAGCATGCACACTCACGCCATTTATCTCGCCAAGCACATCAAAAAGATGGGGGACGTATTTATCACCGTGTCCAAGGCTCTTTGCTAGCAGAAAAGTTTGATATACAGACTCTGCTACGAAGGCAGTCGAAGGCACTGCTTTGGTCAGTTGTGTGTAGTAACGCATATCCTTCTCGCAATTGCCTAGAGCGAACTTTTGTCCAGAGTCATCACCATTAAGCACAAACGGAATGATCCGCTCAAATGTGCGGCTATACCCACCGCTAAGGTTGCATATTTCTGAGAATTCTCTTAGATTTATGCCTGATTTAGCCGCCGTACAGAACGCTTCTGCAAGAATAGCTGCGTTACCTTGGGCTATAAAGTTGTGTATTACTTTTGCTTTATGCCCCGATCCTACATCCCCTAGGTGATGTATGGTTTCCGAAAAAGTGGAGAGGATGGGTTTGACTTTCTCTAATGTCTCTTTATTACCACCCACCAAGGCATTTAGTTTACCTGCTGCCGCTTCTTTCGGGGTGCGGTTAACAGGCGCATCTAGGTATTTTCCTTTTCTTTGTTCGACAAGGTCTTTAAGCTCTTGGGTTCGATTCGGATCGCCAGTGCTACAGTCAATAACAATTAAGCCAGGCTTCTCTGTAGCGAGCAAGCCAGTTTCTCCACCTAGAGCATCTGCAACTTCATTCGAGCCGGGAAGACAAAGCAGTATAACATCTGCTAGACTTGCAAGTTCTGCAGCAGTGGGAACCTCTTGAGCACCACGGCTTACGAGGTCGTCAATTGGCTCCCGGTTGCGATGAGCCATAACAAACGTGGAGAAGCCCTTTTTAAGAACGTT
>JABXHG010000546.1 GCA_013393545.1 Alteromonadaceae bacterium
TTACTGGATTAGTAGCCTTTATAGCGATTTCGGCAGCAACAGTAACAGCAGTCGCTTCCTTCTCGTCCAGTCTCGGTACACTCGCCTTCGCACTTAACACAACCCGAAAAGCGCTTTTACTAACAATGTTTCAGTTCACGCTGGGAATAGGCGCCGTTATCGCATTAGCAGCCGCATTCGCCTACGTCTACGAGAATAGCGACACGGTCCGCGAAAAACTTCAGGATTTAGGAAACAAACTGGGGCAGAAGGTAACTCCGGTAGTAAAAAACTTGACCGCGCTGTTCAAAGGACTCGCGGAAACGCTAACTGGCGACTTCACGAAAGGCTCAATCGCTTTACACAATCTTTTGCCGCCTTCTGTTGCGAATGTCGTCGTCAAAGGAGTCGCAATTATCCGAGGCGCATTCGAGGATTCGAAAAAGGCAATATCTGACGCCTTTAACGGAGATTTCTCAGGGTTCGCGGAATTCATTCCGAATATCATCGGAATCATAGTCGGCGGTATTCCGGGATTGATCGTTGCGGGTTCGAAATACCTCCCGGCAATAGCGCAAGGCATTCAGCAGAACATGCCGACCATTCTCAATACTGCGGTTAATATTGTGAATTCTTTCGTCAATATGATCGTCACGAATCTACCTATAATTTTACAAGCGGGCATTCAGATCATCCAAGGTTTGTTGAACGGATTTACTCAAGCGTTGCCGAGTATTCTAACGGCGGTAACTCAGATTATCAATTCGTTAGTTCAAGCGATCGTTACTTTATTGCCTGCGCTGATCGGCGCCGGTATTATGATCTTGACTTCACTGATCCAAGGAATAGTCGAGGCGCTACCGCAGATCATCCAAGCGGCCACAACGATGCTGACGACGCTGATTAATACGATCGTAACGCTTATGCCAATGATTATACAGGCCGGAATACAAATTTTAAATGCGTTAATTTCTGGAATTATCCAGGTTCTTCCGCAATTAATTGAAGCGGCGTTGCAGCTAATACTCGCGCTTGCAAACGCAATTATTGAGAATTTGCCGACGATTATTGACGCCGGTATCCAGATTCTAAATAGCTTGATTGACGGCATCATTCAAATTCTTCCGCAGCTCATCGAAATGGCGATTTATCTAGTCATTACTATAGCGCAAGCGTTAATCGAAAATTTGCCGAAAATCATTGATGCCGGGATTCAGTTACTGCTTGCTCTTATTGACGGGATTCTCCAAAACCTACCGCAATTAATTGAGGCAGCGATAGAGCTCATCTTTGCTATTGCGCAGGCTTTGATAGACCATCTTCCTGAAATACTGGATGCCGGGATGCAAATTCTCATGGCGGTAGTTGACGGGATTATGCAGTTGTTACCGGAATTATTTTCAGTGGGTATGGAAATTGTCGGTGAAATTGCGGGCGCAATTATAGACAACAGTGGCGAAATTTTCAACGCCGGAGCAGACCTAATGCATGGTTTATGGGACGGAATTTGGTCCATGAAAGATTGGATCGGACAAAAAATCGGCGACTTTATGGGCGGAATCACAAAGGATATTAAGGATACCTTCGGAATTCACTCACCATCCCGCGTATTCCGTGACGAAATCGGTAAGTTCCTTCCGATGGGTCTTGCGGTAGGTATCGAGCGCAATATCGGCGTAGTCAAAGCGGCGGCTAACGAAATGGCAAACGCGGCTCTGTTTGACGCACAGGACTACTCGTATACGGTTGACGCAGCGTATAACCGAAGCGTACCGTTAAGTTTTTCTAGAGACGATTATGCTTCCGGAAATAACTCCGTTTCTCCGATTAATATTACGCTTAATTATAGCGGAAGTGGGTCGAGAGAAGATGCGGAGAAGATGTACGATCTGATCCAAAGCAAATTCAACGAAGATTTCCGCATTCAGCAAC
>JABXHG010000547.1 GCA_013393545.1 Alteromonadaceae bacterium
TGTTGCAGCAAGCTATATATAGAGTTTGCATCTAATTCTGAGCTTGTCTGCAGAATAACTGCGTCCGTATCTTGTCGCGGAAGTCCCCCAAAGGCCCTATCCTGCACTCTGGGAGAAATTTCAGGCGATTCCTCAATCACCCGAGAATCAATTCCCAACTCTTTCACCACGTTTTCGATTTTATGCCCACCATTTTTTACTTTTTTATTAAAGTTTTGGAAGAGTAAGGAAGGCTGGGAATTTTGCGCTTGAATTAGCATTACCGTTGCATATTTTTCAGCTATATCCCTTTGCGTCAAGTTACGCTTCTTCGGCAATGCCTGACCATTTAGGATTTTCTCGAGGTCAGTGTATCGCCATTTTTCAGCGGATTCCGGGTCAACAATGAAGCTATCTGCCCTACTCGGACCTTGGTTAGGAATCTGGCTAGCCGGTGCTTCCCAGTTGGTATCTTTTATACGAACACAAACCACGTTGCCCGAATAATCCTGTGCCAATCTTCCAGCACGACCAGCAAGATTTTCAAAATCAATCTTCCCCAACGGTTTTGAACCATCTCCCTGCCTATCGGTAAGGATAAACAGATTCTTGGCAGGAAGGTTAACTCCCTCCAACAACGTAGAAGTGCAGACTAAGAGATCAATACCTGAGTCTCGGTCTTTAAATGCAGATTCGATCTCCTCACGGATAGACACAGGCATTTTACCGTGATGAAAAGCCAATCCCTTCCGCAGCACGTCAATCAAGAAATACTCAGGGTGAATTTCTTCCTTAATTTTCGCTATGAGCTTATTGATTCGGCTCGAGCTTACTGCATTCCGCCCTTGCGCAAACTCCAGTGCTGCTTTTACGACCTTCGAAGGTGTATTCAAATAGACCAAAGATTTTGTTCCGCTAGCCCAGTACTCAATCGCCGCCTTAAAGTCATGGTGCTTAATTGTTGATGGGGACAATAACACGCGGTCCAGTGACGGAAGGTTGCTGTAATACGAAGCAGTTTCCTCTACAAAATCAATCAGAAATCGCTGCTGCGCCACCACACGTTCATTTATAACCAAACTTCCGCCTCTCGTACCAAAAAGCTTCAGCAAAAGATCGGGATTCCTAATGCTGGGTGAGGAAAAAAATAGTTTCGTAGCGTGACTTCGTACGGCTCTATCAATTGCGTAGTAATAGAGTGGTGCCCGAGTATCGTTCTGGGCAACGACTTTATGGGCTTCGTCGACGATCAGTATCTTAATAGATTGACTTGGAGCATTCAGATATCGAATTAATCGCTCTGGTGTAAATACAAAGATAGTAGTCGAAAAACGCTCAACTAAGTACCGTGGCTGCGTAGGATAAATTGCAACATTTACAGACTGAATTTCGCTTGTGATGGATCTGAGGTCGCTCGCGGTCTGGGCCACGAGGGCATTTGTTGGAACCAAGAATACGACTGCCGAACCGGACATGCCTGGTTTTTGAACCGCGGCTTTGACGAAGTCTTTAATTATAAAAGACTTCCCCAGCGATGTTGGACCAGAGAAACTATAATAATCGACGTCTCTCATTCTTGTTCGGATCTTGTACTGCGGGTCTGTAAACACCCCGGACCGATCGGAAGTCGCTTGAAATTCTTCTTTAATCGCTCTTGAAAACCGCCTTTCTGCTGGGATAGCGCTAGCTTGTTCACCCATTTCTTGTTCTATTTTATTTATCCCCGGAAAGTTTCCGAGTTCCGAAAACACTGCGGCTGAAAAATTATTCAATTGGTCCGATCCGAAATCACCGAGTTGTCCCAATTCTTTCAATTCCTGTATCGCTGCAATCAGAAAATAAGCCCGC
>JABXHG010000548.1 GCA_013393545.1 Alteromonadaceae bacterium
TGCAATAGCTTCGGTGCGGCCCTTGAGAATGTCGCGCTTATTCTCTCTTGGGGATTCAAGGCTGTGCTTGTGATTGATTTTTTCCTGTAACGCATCAAAGTAATCAACATTACTATGATGCCTACCGGTGGGGTTTAATCGGCCACCGCTAACAAGGTTTTTCTTAGGTATTACGACATGGACATGCAAAAGTCGTTCGTCCATCGTGTCAGTTGAGGGATTATATATGTTTTGCAGCTTAGGCCGATGCGCCTCGGCGTAATAGTTGTATTCGTCGCTATTGTAGGCGGACATTAAATCTTCAATATAATCCGACGTTATTTCTTCTGGCTTCTCTTGCGCTAAGGCCTTTTCTTTAAAGGAAAGGCTTATATGCAAGTACCTTTCCTGTTTTTTGTTCTCTATGCTGTCGATCACGCTTTCGGTAAGCTCAAGGTCGCCGTGCAACACTTCCCGCGAATCCATTTGATCGCGAGAATGAAAGCGCCCGCTCTTATTACCTTCTCGGAGGTAGTTTCCAATCCCGCTATTGGCCCCGGTAATTCGAGAAAGCATTACTCACCTCTGGTCTTCTTGCGAAACTCGCGCTCGATGGATTCAAGCGCAATCACTGCGCGGTTCAACATGCGCCGGTCAAGCTCGCCCGTTTTAGCAGCCAAATTAAGCTGTCGCGCTATTTGGTTTATGTTGTTCGAGGTCTTGTTGGCGTAAAATAGAACCTTGGGGCTTTCCTTCTTGGCGTGCTTTTTGGCTGTGATGGTGACAGTGGGGGATAATTCAAGAAATACTTTTCTGAAAAACTCGGCACGGGAGGTGCCGCTTTCTTCAATGATGCGGCGATAAGGCCCGTATTCGTCTTGAGTCAGGCGAAAACTAATAATCTCCGACTTGTTTGCCATGGTTAACCTCATTCGCCGTTCTTTGCCCTTATAAGCGCCCGTCAGGGCGCCGGGATTCAAAGGGCTTGCCCTTTGGCACGACCGGATTATACAAGGAGCGCAGCGACGCTGTATACATCCGTAGCGTGCCTTGCTTTCAGGTTAGCTTTACCCTAGGTGGTCAGCAAGTGGTGATATGGTGGTGAAAAAGTGGTGATATGGTGGTGAAAAAGTGGTGATATGGTGGTGAAAAAGTGGTGATATGTCGTTGAATTTACTCGGGTGTGGTGAAAAAGTGGTGATATGGTGGTGAAAAAGTGGTGAAAAATACTTGCACGGCCATACCCATGGGGTTAAGCTGTATTTGTCGATTAGGGAGAGGGCTTAAACGTGAATGCGATCAAGGGTTACTTTTCAAGGAATGCCCCTTGGATAATGTCGGCAGGGGTTGCAACTACTGGGTATGTAGCCTTAGAGGCTTTAAAAGCAAGTCAGCTATACGAGGAAGGAGCCAAAGATGTACCACTTTGGGTATGGTCCCCACTCGCAATTATGGTTATCGGTTTAGTGGCAATGGTCGTCTTTGTCCTTTTTTGTAAAAGCAAGACGGCGAATTTTTTAAAATTTGCCGCGATGCTGTTTTCTTTTTTCTTGGTGTTTAAATACACCGTCGGATTTGTGTTTTTCGGGTAAGCTTTCGGAGATAACAAGGTGGAATTACATGAGCTATCAAAGAAAATTGTAGGGTCAATTGAGGAAGCAAAGAAAACAAAGCAGCGGGGGTATGTTGCATTCGCTATAAAAACTCATGCACATGAGATTAGTGAGTTGTTTAGTGTGACATACTATAAGATTCCCGATCTTTTTAAGGAAGTTTCAGCGGTGCTGGGAAAAGAACCATGTCACCATAGAAATTTCAGAACCCTCTGTGATAGATATTGCGATG
>JABXHG010000055.1 GCA_013393545.1 Alteromonadaceae bacterium
GGCTTCTTAAGACACTGGTCTCCACTCGACATAACGCCATCTGTCTCTCCCTGACTGAACAACGGCGTCACTATAAGCTTTGCATCGTGCTCTGTCTGTCAGCTAAAGGCGCAACATGCCGACCGACATTCCACCTTCCCTCACTTGATTTTATCCCCGCTTCTGTCATCATCTGGCGTTAATTAAGCACAAACTAAAGAGTCATAGGTTAATACACCCCATGTTCCACCAACTGAACCAACGTTGTCGAAAAGGTCGGTATCTGGCGTCACTGCTGGTACTGGTGTTTGCGTTGTGTTGGGGACAAAACTTTGGGTGGTTAGAGGGCTGCCCCAATCATCAAGCGGCGCCAACGGCTGAATCGACCGCTGCCACCCAAGCGGATACCGGGGCTCAACAAGCCAACGCCGACTGCGATAAAACCACGCATTTATTACAGCAATTCCAGCCCGATATTACCTACGCGGCTTTATCGTTTTTTGTTCTGCTAGGCTTATTGTTACAGACGACAATACAACGACCGTCGATACCCTCATTTTTTGTCTCTCCCTTTAAAAGGCGACCCCACGCCGTATTTTGCTGTTTTCTGGAGTAGCGCTTTCCACGGATCCTCACCGTTGGAACACTAACTTCAGGAGTACTGTATGAATAAAGTTTTACCTTTATGGGCCGTTTCGCTCATTGCTGCGCTGTTGTTTTTTAGCGCACAAAGCCTCGCCGACACCCCGACTACAGGGTGGCTGACGCATGACGACCATCCGCCGGTATCAGTGAAGCTGGAACTGACCGGACATTACGAAGCAGAACGAAACTTACTGCCCGCACTGTTGCACGTTGAGCTGGACCAGGTCTGGAAAACCTACTGGCGTTCGCCGGGCGAAGGCGGCATACCGCCCACCTTTGACGCGTCCGCATCATCCAATATTGAAACGATTGAATGGCATTGGCCGGTTCCCTCACGCTACAGCATTCAGGGCATTGATACCGTGGGGTATCAGGGCTCGTTAACCTTTCCGTTAATGATAGAGCTGAGCCCGGATACTCGACAGGCACGCATTCGCGGCACGCTGACCATGTCCTCGTGCACCACCATTTGCGTACTGACCGATTATGACATCGACCTACCGGTGGATTTAAACACCTTAACCGTCGACAGCGATCGGGCCTTTGCTTTTAATCAGGCCATGGGCAAAGTACCTCGCGAGTACGACAGTAATGACGTAAAGCAGGCCATTTGGTCTGACGAAAGCCAGCGCGTTCAACTCACGATAGAACGCGAAAGCGGCTGGCACGATCCGCACTTGTTTATCCACAGCAACGATGAAACTTTGACGGACGCAACCTTTGCGCGCCCGGAATTGAGCGTTGACGGGAAAACGCTCACCACCACGATCGGAGTCAGTCATTGGCTGGAACTGCCCGATTTAAACGGTGCTGATATCGTCGCCACGATAAAAGACCGTGACTTTGCTGCGGAATACCCCGTGCGGCTCTCCGCGGGTCAAGCGACAACGCTCGTCGATAACGCGCCACCACTTTGGGCCATCTTGCTCATGGCCTTAGCCGGCGGCCTTATTCTGAACATTATGCCCTGCGTACTGCCGGTACTTGGTTTAAAGGTGCAAAGCTTGGTGTTCTCAGGCGCGCAGCAGCCCAAGGTAGTGCGTAAACAGTTTTTAGCGTCGTCATTGGGTATTATTGCATCGTTTCTGATCATCGCATTTGGGCTGATGGCTCTGCGTTGGTCCAGTGGCTCGGTCGGCTGGGGTATTCAATTTCAGAACCCCTATTTTATCGGTGCGCTAGTCGCCATTACCTGGTTGTTTGGGCTTAACTTATTGGGTGCGTTTGAGTTTAAATTGCCGTCTTCCATAAGCACCAGTGCAGCAACCGCCGGTGATGACAGCTACAAAGGTCATTTTCTGCAAGGCATGTTGGCCACGGTATTAGCCACACCCTGTACCGCTCCGTTTTTAGGCACTGCAGTGGCGTTTGCACTGGCCGCAGAGTCCGCCGTTATTTTGCTGATTTTTGTGGCACTGGGCATCGGCATGGCCCTGCCCTGGCTGCTCATCGCACTGCTGCCGAAAGCCGCCAAGTTACTGCCCAGACCCGGCCGCTGGATGCAGTGGGTGAAACCGATATTTGCCATTATGATGTTGGCAACCACCCTCTGGCTTGTCACCCTACTGAAGAACTTTGTCAGTCACGACGTGTTCCTTGTGCTTGCCGCCGGTTTGTCGGCTCTGACACTGGGGATTATTGGTAAAGTGCATGGTCGTAAAGCGCTGGCCTTATCGATTGGCGGCTTTGTGCTTGTTGCCGCCGCGGTGGGTATCACCTTAATGCTGACCACCGAGCACTGGGTGGACACATTGCCTCAGGATCACCAATGGCAGCCGTTAACCCAGGACCGTATTGATGACGCGGTGGCGAACGGCCAAACCGTATTTGTGGATGTGACCGCTGACTGGTGTATTACCTGTCAGGCCAATAAAGTGGGCGTGTTGCTGCAAGATCCGGTATTCACCGCTCTGGGCCAGGACCATGTGACGCGCCTGCGGGGTGACTGGACCAAAGCGAATGAGCGCATCACTCGCTACCTTAAGTCTAACAAGACCTTTGGCGTGCCTTTTAACAAGGTGTATGGACCGGGCGATCCGGAGGGGACTCGCCTGCCGGTGGTGCTCAGTAAAGACGACGTGATAAACGCACTGGAGAACGCTCGTGAGCAATAAAAAACCGATAACCTCATGGGCCAAGCGATTACGCACCGCGGTACTTTACGTTGTTTTGTTTTCGCTTGTTGCGGTGGTAGTGGACGCGTTTCGTAACAGTGATGTGCCGGACTCAGTTCCGGCTGAATTGTCCTCACTAACGGACCAAACAGGCGAGAAATATAA
>JABXHG010000549.1 GCA_013393545.1 Alteromonadaceae bacterium
CTCTTCCGATCTACCTTGCTCTCGTCTGAACCTTTTGAACCGAATACACTCGGTACTTACGGACGAACAAGATATAATACCTGGACTAAGACACGTAGCAAAGTAATAGTCTGGAGTAACTCGAAAAGGATTCACACGGCCTTTACCGACGGTGAAGGTGGAGGCCGCTGGAGGGAGTGTCGCCATTGGTTAAGAACATAATATCGCTACTACCCGAATATGGGATGGGGTGGGGATTGTGGTGCGACAACCCGCCTATACCTGCAAACCGAGGCTGGGATCTGACTCCACGCAACTTTATGTTCAGCAAAGGTCTTGAAGAACGCCTTCATGATTGGCTCGAATCATGGCGGAACAACTATGCGGATGGTCCTGAAGAGCAGGCAGAAACCTGGAAACTTGGATTTGATAAATATGCATGGGCACAGGAAGGTGATGCTCTTTCTAGAGAAATAGAAGCTGAGTGCCATGGTTATAAGGTTCGGAGAGACTATGAGATCTATCTAAAGAGCCCGGACAGGAAGTAGTGAGGTAGTCGTAATCATGTCACAGTAGAACTCGGTTGGTGCTGAGTTTCCTTCAATCCCAGATGTCGCTTTGTTGCGGATGGGCTTTAACAAATGAAGGAATATATAGCCCAAAATGCATTAGTGTTTATTGAGGCTATCAACGGTTAGGGGATGCTATGACAAAAAGGGAGCAGCGTCTATCTCGCCAAGGAAAGTTCGCTTGGCCGATTCCGGAAGTCTTGCTCATACTTATCGGTATAGTTCTTTTGGTTTTCTTTCCTCAGGACCAGTATTTTGACATCAATACTTTTGGCGGCATGATTCTGGCGTCTGCGGTGATTTCCCTTCCTATCGGAATTCCTCTGCTTTTAGCTAAGGTGGGCTTTTTCTGGTTCGACTTCGCCTATGTTGTCGCAGGCGTATTGGCGTACAGATAAATTCTTGGGCTGCCGGATGGGGCATACATTGGTAAAGGCTTAATTCTGCTGGTGGGCATAGCTTGTGTCATCAGCGGATGCTCACACACGCTGCGGAGGATTTTAGCGTCGCGCTTCGCTAAGAAACCGCGCTCTAAATAGTGCTTCTGTTTCCGCGTCCAGTCATTGAAACGAATACGGGCTAATTGTCGTTGGTCAATCATCAATCAGGTTAGAAATTGGACTTATGCACTGAGTGTCACTTATAAGACTCAGTTGAACAGTTTGAGGTGAAATAATGGGACCGGCTGAAAAGCGACTATATCAACTGAAACGTTTTGCTCTGCCGGTTCCCGAGGCGTTAATCGCAGTCATCGGATTGATATCGGTCTTTGTATTTCCAGAGGATCAGTTCTTTGAACTCAATGGTTTGGCTGTGCTGGCGTTCGCGAGTGGGGTAATTGCGATTCCAATTGGTATTCCACTGGTATTTATCAAAGTGCACTTTTTCTGGTTTGATATTGCCTATATTGTGGCGGGATTACTAATGGTTCGATTCGTAGCGACCCTGCCCGATGGTCCCGATATTGGGGCGGGTGCATTAGCGTTTCTCGGCTTCAGCTTCATGATCAGTGGCGGTTCTTCCTCACTGCGTCGGCTTCGAGCAGTGTCCTTTTTAAAAAGGAGAGGTTAATTAACCGATCGAATTGGAGAACTTCGCGAGTTCAAGTGGGGTGTCCGAATAGGTGGAATTCTTAGAAAACTAAGCTAATTTGAGCAGGCCTTGGGGGACACTTCAATGCCCGGCAAGACCTGCATCCGGGGAGGCGCTAATTTACCTCATCGAGGATG
>JABXHG010000550.1 GCA_013393545.1 Alteromonadaceae bacterium
CCCGCGTCAACTGTACCGAGCTGAACGTGAAGCTTCGTCTTCAGCGTAATGCCGGAGCGTGGCCGGATCTGCATTTCGTAGCCTTCCGGAATCTCGAACGCTAGCCCCGTTTTGACTAGCGCGGTTTCTCCCGGCTCGATGATGACGTCTTCTGCCGCAACCAGGTCGAAGCAGGCGTCTGAGGCGTGAGCATATTGCGGAATTTGTGCATCGGGTGACAGGCGTTTAATGTTTACGTTCATACGAAAACCTCCTTGTTAATAACTGCGTATCTACTTTCGTTATTGGACGCTTACTCGAAGTAGAAATCGTCATCCTGGAGCGCTTCGACCGTCGCTTTTTTGTAAGAATTTCCCTTTTGACTGAAGAAGTCGTGGGACTTTGTTTTTGTACTTAATCCGTTCATTACAATCGGGTTCGGTGTTTCATCGACAAAGTACGAATCGAATCCGAGGTTCATCAACGCCTTGTTTCCGTTGTATCGCACGAACTTTTTGACGTCGTGAGTCAGTCCGACCTGATCGTAAAGGTCTTCTGTGTAGGCGATCTCGTTTTCGTAGAGTTCCGCAAGCAATTCGATAGCAAAGTCGCGCAGTTCGATCTGGACGTCTGGTGACTGACGGTTGTAAATTTCTTGCGCGAGTAAGCCGACGTATACGCCGTGGATCGCCTCGTCTCGAATAATTAACGAGATAATCTCGCCTGAGTTCGTCAATTTTCCCAGACCGGCAAAATATAACGGATAGTAAAAGCCACTATAGAAAAGGAAGCTTTCGAGATAAACCGAAGCGACCATCGCCTTGTATAACGAAATGTCATCGCCCGGCTTAATGGCGTTATATAGGCCGCCAATGATTTCGGCCTTCCGCTGTAGGTATCGATTCGTCTTCACCCATTCGAACAGTCCCGTTATCTTCTCCGTTGGTGCGTGCGTCATGAAGATGTTCGAATAGGATTTCGCATGGACTGCGTTTTCCATCATCGCCATAAAATTTAGGACGGCTTTCCGTTGGTGGCCGGATACCTGGGCGGCAATTAGCGGCATACCTTCATTCCCTTGCTCCGTGTCGAGCAGCGTCAGCCCCGCGAGCACTTTCATATAAGTATCCTGCTCATTTTGGCCCAGGTACTTCCATGTGAGAAGATCGCCGTTTAAGGCGATTTCCTCCGGAAGCCAAAACTGCTTTACATTTTGGTTGTAAAACATCTGGGTAAAATCATCTTCATGCTTTGACCAGTTTGCTGCTGTGTAGATTGTGTTTGGTTTTGTCAATTATTTGCCTCCTTCAATAGGTAAATCGTAATTCTTCTGTTAATGATTTTGATGGGGAAGAACTTATATAACTCACCAAAATAAAGAGGTGAGTTATATGAGATTAATAGAAATTGTTTTTAAAAATGTACTGGACTTCCTTCCAGGGTATCTGCTAAAAATGAGTATTGGTTTGTTTTTTAAACTAGTATGGAAGTTAATAAAGAGAACTTTTGCAAAACTCCGTAAGCCTAGCAAATCTCAGTATATTGATCACTTTGCTAATAATAGAAGGCGCAAGCTATGATCACACTACACATGACAAGCAACCTTCCTGGCCTGTATCTTTTGTTCTAGCATAGTAGAGAGTTTTAATTCCTCGATGATGAGCATAGAGATCAATCCGGTTTAAATCTCTTGTTGTCATCGTATCTTTCAGGAACAAGGTAAATGAAATTCCTTGATCGACATGCTGCTGAATCGTTG
>JABXHG010000551.1 GCA_013393545.1 Alteromonadaceae bacterium
CGATTCTCCAAAAGCTCTTCAATCTTCCAAACCGGATCTTCAAGTAACTTTCTACTCCGCAGCTCCGTCTTTGCTTCGTCTAAACTGGAGTATCTCGTTTTTGTGGAAAATGACAACAAAGATAAATCGTTCCCAACCCAAAAAACCCCGTTTGCTGCTGCGCCGGACTCTGGTTTGATTACGGTGCCAGGCCGTAGTTCAAGTTCGTTCAATCTCAATGAGCTTCCGTACACAACGGGAGTAGGCACCCCTAAAGACTTAGCAAATTCGTGATCTTCGGTCTTAGAATTACCTCCTGGAGAAACGGTCCATCCAAGATCTGCAAGTGCCTTCTTCCAATGTCGTGTGTGAGAAATTGATGAGCGAAACGAAACGCCAATCCCCTTCTTAGCAACATCATCGGCAAATGTGTGTCGAATATCTTTCTCCGACAGGGGTGCATAAAGCTGATCGAGTAGTTTCCGTTTTATCGAACGATCTATATCCGCCTTCTTAATTTTGCCGATCAAGCTCCAAATTTCGTTCGTTGCTGCAGAATACTGACGAATGCCAGCACTTACCTGTTCTTCTAAATCCTCAATTGACAACGCATTGCTCCTAGACAGAGTAGTTCCTAATTATTTCGATATTTATTCAAGCAGTTCCTAGCGTGGGAATTGAGCCTTCTTATCGCTAACTCGATTCGCTCCTTGGTTCGAATCTTAAAGTTCCATTCCACTAGCTTTGCGGCATCGCCCTTTAAGCTATCCAGTTCCTCAAATGTTACTGTCGGAAACAGTTCCCTAATTCTTTGACCATCTTCCACTACTTCTGGCAAATTAAGATAGTTCCTAAACCTACGAGCAAAATCGCCGTCCTCCTTATCTACCCCAGAATCCTGCGCCCCATGGATTGTGTGGATAAATCCGATTTCACGCGAATCCAACACAACAACATTCACTAGATCGGATTTCGTATGTGCAATTGGATTTGGTTTCTCTATCTTGCGCGACGTTGTCAACATACCAATGCTTAACAGCCCGATTGCAATCTTTGGCCGATGCTCAATTCGAGGCGCGATGAAGCTTCCGTCTTCAAAATAGGCTTGGATTCCCAGCCCAAACGAGACCACGCGGCCCACATTGTCTCGACTAACAAACCCAGAAGCTCGGCGAAAAAAGTTGGTTGCTAATATGTCATCATCATCAAGACGAAAACTAGCGTAAAGCTCTCCAGGTGCTAAATACTTCCGCAAAAACTCTGTTCCGCGTGCGTTACTGCGCCTTTCAATACTCCTCTCGTCTAACTCTAACCACTCATACGTCGTACTTACCTCAAATAGCTTATCTTTGTATTCCTGTGGTAAGTTCTCTGAAAAACTAACCACGTGGACAAGACGAAATCCTTCCGCTGCGAAGGCCAGAGTTGGCAGTGTGTGCTCAAAGAAAATCTGCGCACGTCCTCGAAGCCGTTCTGGGGCGAAAAGCGCAGCTTCGTACGCTGCTCGATTTTTGCTTTCATCTGCCCGTGAAAGCCTCCATGATGGCGACTCTGGCTCGTATAAGCTAAACCGAGTGTGCCCCAAAAAAAGCACCAAAATTCCTCCAAGTTTTGTTTTTGGACCAATTTACATCACAGGCTTGAATGGTCAGTCTATGGTTACAGATAACGCTCTTAATATCTCGTCGATTCGGCTGTAGAAAGCATCATAAACAAATTCCGATTTCAAGACCTTATCTGCCTGCCTCTGTTGTTC
>JABXHG010000552.1 GCA_013393545.1 Alteromonadaceae bacterium
GTCTGCGAGAGGATTCAGCGAGCAATTGCAGGCCGCGCTTTCTAGTTTTAGTGTCGCTCCCGAGGATGACAGTAATGTTAAACGAACGAATGATGGCCGAGTGAAAGTAAAGAATGCTACCGAGAGTGACGATGCGGTGGCCCTCGGCCAAATGGGAGATGGTTACAACCGAAATTTAGGGACTAGCTCAGGTGATATAGCAGAATACACTGATCGAGGTATTTCATCTAGGGGATACGGGGGCTTAGTCGGTTTCGCTACCAGTGATGTATATTCCCACCGTGATTGCCGTTATATAGCCTTCGGAGGGGCTGCTGCAAACAACCCATTTGGTACAGCATGTATTGGTTTGACTGTGGGAGCAGATAACAACGACTCGAGTTATAGAAGTGTTCAAATGCTTATGGGTTATAGCGGAGCTAATACAGGCCGTCTGATAGTTATGGGAGGGCAGAATGACTTATGGAATAGTATAGAAATGCTGAATGACACTTATGACCAAGTTATTAACGGCTATAAAGAATTCAGGAATGATATTGTTGTCGATAGCGGTACGGGTAGTTATAGGGAAATATCACTTAAAAGAGGCGATCATTATGCTCGCATAAGATGCGGAACCTCCGATGCCAGAACCGGCTTTTATAACGGACGCGCCAGTATAGAGTGGGTATATTCAGCACAATCAGGTGTGCCAGGAATAACAACCGATTCAAATGTTGGCATTAATGGTGATATAACCGCAGACTCTTTTATAGAGACGTCTGACCAAAGGTTAAAAGCTAATGAATATGAAGTGCAGAATAACAAGGAAATCCTAAACGTATGGGGCTCCCTCAGAGCTAAGTTTTTCCAATGGAATAGAGCGATAGAAATGAAGGGCGAGGAGCACGCTCGGTTTCATGCCGGTTGGATGGCTCAGGAGATTGAACAAGCGCTAGTTGACAGTGGCCTGGGTATTGATCCCTATGGACTTATCTGCAAACAGCCCGTATATGAGGAGCAAGAAACTGGGGAGGTTGAAGAGTACCAGGTAAAAGTTACTGAAACTGTTACAGAGGATCAAACTGAGATTCAGGTAATCGACGGTACCCCTACGCAAATAGTAACGTCTAAAGAAAAGCAAGTAGAGTGCTGCGATATGGTTCAAGTTGTCGATGAGGCCGGTAACGGCCTAACTGAAAAAATTCGGACTCCAGTTGTTGATGAAAACAATGAGCCAGTGCTCGACCCCGCAGGAAAACCAACCTATGAGATGCGCGAAGTGCCGGTCACTCACCCGGTACCGCGTATGGAAACTAAAACGCGACCGGTTACCCAACAAGTGATTGTCGACTACAAGTACCGGCTACGTTATACCCAGTGCTTAATACTTGAGACTGCCTATTTACGTAGAGAGCTGGAGAGCATTAAAGATGCAGCCCAGTGATGAAGGGCTGCTACTGAAATGGTATTTCGGAACAGATTACCGGTATATGATGTTCAATGTTGGCGCTTTCATAATCCTTTCTAATGTTAATGAGTCTCTCTAAGGCTTTCTTAGTCTGATGTTTTT
>JABXHG010000553.1 GCA_013393545.1 Alteromonadaceae bacterium
AGGATCCGCTTCAGCCGACCATGGTCGCCTTCCAGGATGTTGTTGAGGTATTTCATCTGCCGGTGTTCCACTGTTGGCGGGCAGATTCCTGGTTCGCCCCGGGTTTAATGGAGGGTAGGAAACTGGAAAAAGGAATCCCTTACATGCCCGTCAAGTACACCACAAATGTCTCCACATACCGTTTTAGGGAGATGCCGCAGGCCGACCACACTGAAGCGGTTCGAATTTTTTCGCTTCAGCAACCTCATCTCATACAGACTGGTAGCAAAGGCTTAACCCCAGTAACGCATCTAGCACTCTTGAAATACGTACCCCTTTTGAGGGTTGGCTAACTTTTTAATTAGAGCCACCTCTTGCCGGCTCCCAGCCGATAGGATAAGTTCCCGAATAAGGAAATTAACCTATCGGGATTGGAGAAAAATGCGTTTATCTCTTCGAAAACTAGCAATATTCACCTTGGGTTTTATTGCCACTTCTACTGCCACCACGGCGACTGCAGCTGCTACCGAAACGCCTACTTTTGACCTATCTACTAGCCAATTAGAAGTTGCCGAACTAGAACCAGGTCAAAGCGCAAGATTTGCCAAAGGTGAAGTTGCGGAGGTCCTCTTCGCAGAGTCCGAAGGTCGCAGTACCGAAGCTACTCTAACAACCCTGGCTGCTGTTCCAGCACCGAATTGCATTGTGGCTCGGGCGGAGAAGGGATTCGTCCAAGTTTATAACAATTGTGGAGGAAGCGACCCACAGCGAGTAAAAGTGGTCCTAGCCTTCGGACCAGACACTCAATGTAAATCAATTCAACCAGGAACACGCTCCAATGTTGGCCCTGCCGCAGGCCGAATCGATGGCGTTTTCCTTTGCTAGCTGAGGGGTGCTGACCTATGAAAAAAATTGTAAAAAAATTCCCGCAGGAATCTTATCTGTCCTAGTCGCGCTGAGCTGTTTAGCTCCCTCAGCATATGCGCTGGGTCCAGACGACCCACGGATCAAGAATAATATCGGGATGTACACGGTAAAGTGCCAAGTCCATAAGAATGCAACAGGCAACCCAGTCGTTGGCTTCGTCATCGGAAACCATAAAAACGAGCCAGAAAAAGCCGAAAAAGAAGCAAATAACTTCGTTTCCAGATTCGGTGGCAATCATGCAAAAAGACACTGCAAGACAACAGGCCAATACAGGCAAAACGGTGCATACAGCACTAACTGGACTCCAAAGTAATATCGAACTCTATGCTAAGTAAAAGCTCAAATCCGAATACCCACATTTGGTGCTATATAACCAAATTCGTCTGCGCGTTTGACTCTCTACCAACAGCGAAAAACAAATATCAGGAAGCAGTAGAACGTGTCAGAGAGTCTCACAACGTTCTTTTAGCCTCCGAACAGGCTTACCTCGTAGGCCAGACAGAGCCGATATTTAGTCTCCTTATTGATGAAGTTGTCGGATTCGGAGAAAAGTTGTCGGATTCGGAGATATAACACTACTCCTTTTTCATTTTCACTACCTTCGTTTAGTTTCCATAACTTCTCTAATATTATTAAGGCCACCCCGTTATTCCATTTTCTTCCCATCTCGCTCTATATTCCTAATATTATTTTCCTTCTCCCTTTCCTAGTCTTACTCGTTTATTCTTTCTTCTTGCATTCTGTCTATCATCCCCCCACTTCATTCTTCCCTCCACCCTCAC
>JABXHG010000554.1 GCA_013393545.1 Alteromonadaceae bacterium
GAAAGCCAAAGGTGGGCCACCGGGGATTTTTTTGATCAAACAACCAGACAGGAAAATTGCTGAGCACGGCACCATCCACCACATAACTGGTCTGTTTGGAAGGTTGGTGGAGCACTCGGACGGGATCGAAAAAGAAAGGGATGGAGCAACTCATCAAAACTGCCCGAGCCACAGATAATTTTTCCGGTGGGATTCCATACTCCTCTAAATCATGGGGAAGTACCAACAGACTTCCCCTGCTGAGATCTGAAGCGATAATCGAAAGCTTCCGTTCCTTCAAATCGGCAAATGTGTAAACATTTTTTTTGGCCAGCATTTCCCCGACCCACCGTTCCAAGGGGCGGCCAGAGTATAACCCCTTTTTCACCCATAGGCGAATGCTCGGGCCGAGATAGGGAAGACGATGGTACCACGTCGTCGCCGTCAGCAGAGTAAAATCATACTCCTCCATCGCTCGGTATAATTCCTCGCTTCGGTACCCTGCTGCCAGCAGAGCGGCGACCAGAGACCCAGCCGAGGTTCCAGCCAGTCGTTTCCACTCATATCCTTTTTCTTCGGCCACACTTAAAGCCCCCACCAATCCAAAAGCTTTGATCCCTCCTCCTTCCAACACTGCATCGGCAAAAATCCGGATCACCCCCTTAGAAGCGTTGTGATTTACATCTTTTAGACGGTCGGGATGAGGTTTCACATTTCGGTACCCAAGTTCTGACGAGCCAAAAACCTACCACGTGCCCCCCATCCCTACCTGTGACGACTTATTAACAACAATGTTAGAGAGGCTAGGCTACCAGTCGGGCTACCCTGTATCATGTTTATGCCTTTTGGAGAGCAAAAAACCCCATGGAAAACCACAGGGTTATTCAGGAATCAATTTCCTCCAGCTCATTTTCCTGTTTGAAGGCTTGCAATTCTCTTACACGCGCCGGATTCTTTTGGAAATACTCCACCAAGTATTCGATATTGTTGATGGAATCCCAACTGAGGTGGTGTTCTATTCCCTCCACATCCTCGTAAATCCGGCTTTCATCCACACCAATAATCCGTAAGAATTCTTCAAGAAGCGTGTGACGGTCCAACAGTCTTTTGCCGATTTTTTTTCCTTTCGGCGTCAAAACCAAGCCCCGGTATTTCTCATAAATCAGGTACTGGCTGTGATCCAGTTTTTGTACCATTTTAGTAACCGAAGAAGGGTGTACCTCCAGTGCTTCAGCGATATCTGAAACTCTGGCATACCCCTTTTTTTCAATCAGTTTATAGATCACTTCCAAGTAATCCTCCATACTTGGCGTCGGCATGAAACTCCTCCTGTCCAGGCCATCCCGAATCGGTACATCTCCTGTGGCTCCGACTTGGGCCTCACATAATCTGTCTATCCTATTATACATGACATGGTTATTCTCTAATGAGGATATGTAGTGAACCATTCGACTCAGGCACTTAAAATTCCTTCATTTCATTGTATCCAGTGGCCAAAAAGTTTGCAAACTGATGTTCTGAGTTTTCCCAGAAGTCAAGGCGTCGCCCCGGGGTCCCACAGGAATCTGGGGCACTCCTAAGAGTGGCCCCCAGCTCATACATCATGAGGCGTTAAAGCAATATAATCCACAAGAACTGAACCCTTTTGCACTTGGAAGATGACTGCAGTATATTGGGTGGCTACCGGCGGGGGGGGAACAATGGAAAAATAG
>JABXHG010000555.1 GCA_013393545.1 Alteromonadaceae bacterium
CTTCCGATCTTCCGGGACCCGACACCTAAATACCTATTTTACTGACTTTCGTCATACCAGGGTGTGATTAATAACCAGTTATGCGCGATTTTTTCCGCAAGCTTATTCCAAAGGTTTTCAGCCTCTTGGCTCAGCGGCGATGTATTGCGATAAATCCGTATTTGATAGGGTATACGGCATACTTCAGGTTTAATTGCTACTAGCTTTCCCTGTTCCAACTCATCTTTAATTAAACAGTCGGGGATCCAGGCCACACCCCTTCCACGTAAAACCATTTTTTTCTGCAGATCCCCCATTGAGGTTTCAAATATGGGATTTACCATAATATCTGGCTGTACTGATGAATGCCTTTCAATAAGTCGGGCACTGAACGATTCTGATGAATATTGCAGAAAAGGAACCCTCCCTTCATTCGGGGAGAAAAGAGGTTCACCATCAGGTTTTGCAGCACAGACCAATAAGTAGTCACCTCTTCCAAGAATCATGTTTTTAAACGGCGGCTGTAGTAGCGCTGACATTTCAAACGCTACTAAAAAATCACAGTCACCCTCAGTAAGTGACTCAACCGCATAGTCTACTCGAAGAATATCTACCTTAAACGCGGGGCAACCTTCAACCATGTCCATCAGATCCAGCAATGACGAAGATGCAAGCATATGAGGACTGTTTATTCGAACAGGTTTAAAAAAAGATTGATGTGAATCTTTAAGCACACTCACACCCTCCTCTATATATTTTACGATGTTATTCGCCACGGGCCGAAATTGCCGACCTGCTTGAGTAAGGGTGACGGGGGTTGTTGAGCGGTCAACAAGGGTTTGACCAACAAAGGCCTCAAGCGAACGAATATGACGGCCAAAAGCAGGTTGGGTTATATGCCTCAATGTCGCGGCACGGGAAAAATTCCTTGTCTCAGATAAGGCCAGAAAATCTTCTAACCAATTAATATCTAAATTCATTTCAACTTTAACTCGATAGCGAATGTTAGAATCAACTGGTATCTAAGCACACATTTAGTGAAAAACATAAGTGGCTATGTGCCGGTTTCCACGTATTTGATCGCATTTTTCGTACCGCAGTCCTAGAGTAGTCGACGAACACCTCCGTAGAATCAAACAAACGATCGATTGGCATTGTGCAGATGAGAAAAATTCCAAGTGTATGGTATGAACCATTATCCGCGAAGGAGCCATGGCTCAATTACTTCATCAACGCTCCAAGACCACGAACGCCATTCGAGCAAAAATACTACGATCGCCGGCTTCAATTGCAGAGCTGCGCTCGTCGTGATCATCTCAATCCGAAAACCGTACGGTTAGTGGCGCCAATTAGCATCGGCCGAGGATGAGCGAATGGGTCTCAGTGCATCTCGTTCCATCTCCTTATCTAACATTGAACAAGCGGCTACGATCACGTTCCGGTAGACTACGCAGTTGCCGTTGGATGACTGCTTGCTCGCCTTGCAACGCTTCATCCCGGCTTATTCATGAGGTCGGTCTGAAAACGAAGATGGCGAGTGGTTTTCTCTTGTAGAATCAGGATGTTCCTGCCAGAACACGATTCAAGAGGACCACTCGCCATGGGTGAAACCCTAACGAC
>JABXHG010000556.1 GCA_013393545.1 Alteromonadaceae bacterium
AGACAACCTTCACCCACAGTCACAGTGGTGGAATCCAATGCAAAGGCGGGTTCTGGCAAGGAAAGAGAACGCCGGGTCGACCGGTTGCAGCTTTGGATCAGCAGATCCAACACTTCTTTCACCAAGGTGTAAGGGACTTCAGAAGCTTTCTAGGGATCCACATAACCCGGGTCTCCAGGCTCTTTCCCCCGATTTTGCGCCATCACCGCATTCATTCGCCTCTGTTGTTCTTCCTGGACCATCTGATCCAATTTTTTGGTGGCTGCCAAGCTGGCACTATCCGCTGCCACTTGAGAAGTCGAATGAGTCATCCATACTACAGCTAAACTTGCCAGAAACATAAACATCATCATAAAGGCCGGTAATCCAGCTACCCATAAAGTGGTGACATTACCTCGCTTGCCATGTATAACCTTACCTATAGGGAACATTGTATTTGCCTCCCCAGAAAGACTACCGATTCAAGGTATCGACCAATCCAGATATCTGATCGTAACGAAAATATAAAAAAGAGGGTAATAAAAAAGACTAGCAAGGAAGCTCATAATCACAATGATTAAATAACTGTCGGTAAAAAAATTGGGCATCGAAATCACCCAGTCCATCAGGCCAAATAAACACATAGGAGCAAGCGTGTTGATTCGCCATATTTAGGTAGAGGACGGCTTTGCGCTCTTTGCAAGATCGTAGCCATCCTACCATCCTCTCCCCCTCAAGCGATATTTTGTGATGGTCGGTGTATCGATTTTCCAATCTGCATATACTGTGAAACTAAAGGGAAAAGCCAAGGAGAGTCCGATGAACAGCAGGGTGACGGTACGACTCTCCTGTCGAATCGAATACTTATATCCTCACCCCATTAAAATCATTTATATTTTTCCTGCATCCCCGTTTCCTTCTCTTCTCTTTTTTTTCCTTTCTTCTTCTCTCTTCTCTTCCTTTCCTTCCCCCTCTTTCTCCTTCCTTTTTCTTTCTTTCTTTTTTCTTCTTCCATTCATTCTTCTTCTTCCCTAATTTTGACTATCCACATCCTCTTTCTCCTACTCTTCGCATTACTTCCCTCCATTACTTATCTGTTCTCTTCTACTCTCCGCCTACCGAATCACTTCTTAACCACATTCATCCACCCTCCTCCTTTTTCCTCCTCCTTTCCCCCTCTTCCTCCTCTTTTTCCAACAAGGGAGTATACAGATCGGCAGACCATTTTTCCTCTCCTCGGGTTCCTTTGGCCAAAGCCTGGAATACAGAGAGAGTATGAGGATGGGTCCCAGGGGTGGTATTGACTGAGCCGTCCACCCCTACCAGGGTCTCCTGGCCCAGCCACTTTTTCAGCTGCTCTCCATCCCATCGCCCTGCCAGATCCATGTGACCGATTGACTGCAACCGTTCTCGAATTTGATCTCGATTGAATACATCTGGGGGATACACCCGTCGTAGATCCCTGTTGGTCTCCTCCAGCTTTTGCTTCAACACCTCAGACAGCAAAAGCAATTCCACTCCCCCCTCTGATCCATACACACGGATATTATCCATCCGCCATTCCTTTCTTTTCTCATTCTACTTGAAAAAGCCTCCCCCGCAAACGGCAAAGGGCAGTTAAAACCCCCCGGATCTGACAGAAAACAA
>JABXHG010000557.1 GCA_013393545.1 Alteromonadaceae bacterium
TCCTGGTAACCGCCGCACCCCAACGTCCTTAATGCCCGCTTCTTCTGGCCGTATAGCTGGGCGCTTGGCTTTGAGAAAATCGCTTTTAGTTTGTTTCTTCCCCTTTCTGTATTTGGTCGTGGCACAGTCAGTAACGATGTGGGAGGGATCGGCAGTCCGAGGCTAACTTATCCCTTTTGCAAGATACAGAAACCAGTTGGAATGGTTCCTGCCGGCCAAAGTGGTCGGTTAACTTCGAAAGGAAATGAAAATGACCACCTGGTTCATCACCGGAGCTTCCCGTGGCTTTGGACGCGAAGTCGCACTTGAAGCACTACGCCGTGGAGACAATGTCGTAGCAACAGCGCGACGCACAGAAGCACTCGAAGAACTAGTCGCCACAGGCGGTTCCAAGTTACTTGCCCTCCAACTCGATGTGACTATCGCGGAGCAGGTCCAAGCTGCCGTTGCGCGTGCCCATGAAGCATTCGGCTCAATCGACGTGCTGTTCAATAACGCTGGAATCGGCTACTTTGCTGCCGTCGAAGAAAGCGATGAGGCTGAAGTCCGCACCATGATGGAAATTAACGTCTTTGGTCTTGCTGCAGTGACCAATGCTGTCCTGCCAGAAATGCGTGCACGCCGGTCTGGCACGATCCTCAACGTGTCCTCCGTCGGCGGGGTTCGCTCTTTTCCTGCTGTTGGTTGGTACAACGCTTCAAAGTTCGCTGTCGAAGGACTTTCCGAAGCGCTCGATTTGGAAGTAGCACCACTAGGAATCAGGGTCATCATCGTCGAAGATTTCCGCAATCTTATCCCACGCTTCTTGCGTGGTGATTTCTGGTTCGTTCAAATCTAAATATCTTTCTACAAGTTGCGCACACCAATTCATACCATCTTTAAATGCAATGTTCTCTTTCACACCTCTTATCTCTCCATCTAAAAATTCTATTAATTCATGTTTATCCATCATTCATCCTCCGTTAATAATTCCAGTACATCTTCAAACGCCTGATTTAATACTCTGGCTTTATAAAGAAGCACACCCTTTTCACCTACAGCGATTTCTATCCCTTGTAAAATTGACTTAAGACCTTCAATTTTTTTAATATCTTCATCATCTATAGGAACCATTGCGGTATCAAATGTTTTATTAATAAACTCTTTTACTTGGCTATATTCTTCCTCAGTCATTCTGTGTCCTCCTTAGCCGAACTGTAAAAATAGCAACCCTTCAACTTGCCATTTTTAACTGGCATGTCGTTGTCTAAATGTTCCCTTAGTGTGCGAAAACTAGTTTTCAATGCTTCGCACGCGGCTGCTTTTGATTCGTAGGTTTGGCTTTCGCCACTTCTAAACTGCACTAGGATAGGTATATAACGTGCAGTGTATTTTCTTGTGTCCTCGTCATTAAAGAGCTTGTCTTTTAGCCTTTCCCACTCGTTATAATATCTATTGTCTTCGTCTTTCAAATAAGCTAGACGTTCTAGCCTTTCTAGTTCGGTTTCTTTTGCAGTTAGCATTTAACTCACCTCTTTTAGTACTGTTAAATCTCTTATTCTTACGATAGCTACATCGTCCAGCTCGTGCTGTACTGC
>JABXHG010000558.1 GCA_013393545.1 Alteromonadaceae bacterium
AGGGGAAGGGAGGCGGCAAGACAAAAAACCAAACGTCCGACTAAGGCAGGCGGAAGAACAACTAGCAACTAACCCATGCGATCTATCCTTACTTTTTAACGCCCGGCTCACGCGCCGGTTTGGAGCCGCGAAGCGGCGGAAAATCGGTCGCTGTGCAGCCGATGGTTATACATTTCAACCCATCAACACCAATTTAATGTAATGCGGTGCAATACCATTTTCCTCACACCAAAGATCAAACCGCTCTCGTTCGGAGCATACGTAACCACTGCCATCATCATTCGTCACCATGTGGGTAAACGAATGAATAGGACGTAAACAATCTCCGTCCTTCACGAATAACCTCGTTGATATCAAGCTTTCCGCAACTTCTTCAGTTGAGGTCTCATATTTTCTGTTGAGGTATTCGTTCATTCCGTCATCCATCGGCAAATAGCCACCTCGCATCGCCATGATTTGTATGGCAGAGACTTCTGCCGGCGTTAGTGGCGATGGCTCCCAAATCACATCATCTTCTCTGGCCAGGTGCCTCTCTTTGGGCTCGAGTGTATTGTACATCCAGCCAACTTTATCACCGGCCCTGACGGCTTTTGATATTAGTAATGGCTCGACATTATCCATGTGTAAACCATCGCCCCATGGCATATTTATATCGAAGAATGACGATATTTTTGACCACACAATTTCTAGTATCAGTTTTGCTACGTTATGACGAGCTGATACAATTGAAACCCATTCATTTTTTCCTCTAACAGTAAGAAACGGGACACCATTAGCTTTGATCAACGCATACTGGCCAGAGGTCACTAACGAAGGAATACTTGGTATCCCCACTCCGGAACCATCCTCTAACCTTTTCTCTTCCAAAATATCGATAAACGCTGTCCTGAGACCCTTTTCTGTCTTGTACCCATCGTAGCCATGAATAATGCTGACCGGGGCCACAGACTCCTGAACAAGACAATAGAATAAAATGCCCTCGTCCTCAGGCAGGCTATGTATCCCGCCATAACGTTCTGGTGCGGTCTTCCCGGTAATCTGTGCGAAGTGGCGACGAGCAGAAGAAATATCTGGCTCATATCCCTCGTTGATTAACCTATGCTCGAAGTTGCGGGCAAACTTTTTTCTTATACCAGATAAATGCTCAATCGCATCTTTGTATTCTTTTTTTGACAATGTCTTTTTGACTTCAAAAATGCACAGAACATTCTCGATTTCATATATATACTGCTTGGTTAATCCATACTCTTTTCCAGGGCCATGAACAAGCATACAGTCGACTTGCTCGGGCAGCATCTCTCCACCAACTGAGATAAAACCGGATACAACGCTCAAGTCTAAGAATTTGGGGATCGAGAATTTTTGGTCTATTCCCTGTTTAGTTACCTCTTCATAGGCGCTTCCTAGCGTTGGCATATGAGGCATGTCGATGCCCGCCAACTTCTCTGTTTCTTCCTTGATGAATAGCTCTAGTAGCTCCGATGCTTTGGTAATCAATTATGCACCCTCAAATCTGGATTTCTGTATAACGCTTGCAGCATGCGCGCCTGTGAAATGGAGCC
>JABXHG010000056.1 GCA_013393545.1 Alteromonadaceae bacterium
GGGCCGTCGCCCGCTTCCAGTCTCAACTTGCTGGCCCTCAAAAAACAGCATTTCACCAGATTCTCGTTCAAGTTGGCGCACGGAGCCACCTGACGGGTATATTGGCGAGCGGAGTCACTGATTCAGGGAATAGATATAGCTAGCTTCAATTTCTACAGAATAGGCTGCCGGGTCCGGGGTTGGCGGAATCAAGAACGAAACCGAACCGATTGGTGAATACTGATCATTAGTCCAAAGCTCATTGGGGCCACGAGTCAGTGTTTTCTTGATGACTGGTTTTCCGTTACAGAGAAGCGTGGCATTGCCGTGGAAATTGAAAGCGCTGCTGTGCTCGGGCAGCTCCATTGCTGCTGAATACCCAGACGCACTAACAAACAAGCTATCACCTCGAATGGCAACCCACCCCTTTATAAAAAAGGTGCCGTTAATTCCGATGCCCTCAACGGGAAGATGTGAAGCCCGACGAATCGTGAATTTATTTGTTTCTGGGCGGAACGCGTGAAAGTTTTGTAGATCCCTGGACGACATGATCCATGTTGTCATATGTACATTCCTTGTAGAGACAGTATTAGTAGGGGGCTTGTTGCCGATTAATCAGATACTACTGTGGCACCCTTTGCATAAAAATGACGCCGGGCGCGGCACTCTCCATACTCCAGCCACATCACTATTTTCACCCATCCCACGTCGAAAATGGGTAATTCCCCACCCAAAAAAACTTCCGTTCCTCCTCCCCCAAAAACTAAGTAATTGTTCTGTCAGTACTTCCCGAAGCTGGCCTGCTCCTTGCTGTTGTTTATGCAAGCCGTCTCAAGACGGTTGCGTTGAGCACCCGATAACCAAAATCACATGGGAGCACACTTCTATGACACTCAAAACCATTGTGGCCGCGGCCGTTGCCTCCACTGTTATCGCCAGCCCGGCGATGGCGCAGGACAAATCTGACTGGCCGAGCAACTTCACCGTGGGCACCGCCAGCCAGGGCGGCACTTACTTCGCTTATGGTTCCGGTTGGGCCAACTACATGGCCGAGACGCTGGGCGTTTCCGGCGGTGCGGAAATTACCGGTGGGCCTATGCAGAACATGGCGCTGGTGCATACCGGTGACCTCAAGTTTGGCCTGACCACCATGGGCCCGGCCCGTGAATCCCGCGAGGGCAAGAGCCCGCTGGCGCCGGGCATGAAGATGGACAACGTGTGTGCCATGTTCCCCATGTACCAAACGCCATTCTCCATCACCGCGCTGAGCGATTCCGGCATTACCTCCATTTCCGAAATTCCGGATGGCGCCACCATTGGCTTCGGCCCGGCGGGTTCCACTTCCGACACCTACTTCCCGCGCATGATGGAAACCCTGGGCGTGGAATTCGAGCGCCGCAACGGCAGCTGGTCTGATCTGGGTGGTCAATTGCAGGATGGTCTGATTGATGTGGTGGCCTTCGCGGCCGGCATTCCGATTCCGGCGGTCAGCCAGCTGGAAGTGCAAACGGATGTGAACATCATCGGCATGAACGATGAAGAGGCCGAGAAGGTGGTGAACAACTTCCCGGTGTCTGAGTTCATTATTCCGGCCAGCACTTACCAGTCTCTGGAAGAGCCGTCTCGCGTAGTGTCCATGTGGAACTTCGCCATGGCCAGCTGCGATGTGCCGGAGAGCATGGTCTATGAAATGGTGAAAGCCACCATGGAGAACAACGACAAGATGGTCTCCATTCACAAGGCGGCCACCACTTCCGTTCCGGAAAACTATGACAAGAACACCGTTCTGCCCTGGCATCCGGGCGCAGCTCGTTGGTTCAACGAAAACGGTTATGAAATCCCGGAAGACCAGATCCACAACTGATCATTGTGTGATCGCGTAAAGGAGGCCGCCTGCGGGCGGCCTCTGCACTCCGCCGGTCTGTGCCGGCAGGGCCTTTCCGCTAGCAGGTTGCAACATGTCTACTGAACACGAAATCCAACACGAACCCCGGGTGACCGAGGACGAAAACCATATCCTCGCTCACGATGTCGATGAAGAGCCGGTTGAGCCCAATCGCCGGTTGTTTGAAGGCTGGCTGTTGAAGCTGGTAACACTTCTGACCATCGGCTATTCCGTCTTTCACTTGTACACGCTGAACATTGCGCCACTGGAGACCTGGTCTTTCCGGATTCTGCACGTGGCCGGTGCGTTGATTCTTGGCTTTACCTTGTACGCCGGTTCCCGGTTTGCGACGGCTGAGGAAGGGTGGGTGCGCCACCGTTGGACTACCTGGCTCGCAGGCGTGGCGCTTTTGCCAGCCCTTTATGCGCTCTACCAGGGTTTCGCGTTTCTGCAGATGATTAATGACGGTGCCATGCGCATCGCCCCGGAGCTGGAAACCTGGCACTACGGCTGGCCGCTGTTGGCTGCCACCACTCTGGGCATTGTGGTGTCCTGGTTCCATCAGCGTAACCGCGCCCGTTTCAGCGTGCCGGATCTGGTGCTGATTGTGTGTTCCGCCGCTGTCGCGTTTTACCTGTTGGTGATCTTTAACACGCCGGTGCGTATGTCTACCGGTACCTCGTTTGCGCCCGTGGGCATTTCCTTTGCCGCCGTTGCCGGTTCAGCACTGATTCTTGAGATGACGCGCCGCGTGGCGGGCATGTCACTGGTGGTGATTGCCGTTATCTTCCTGGTGTATGTGTTTGCCGGCCCTTATCTTCCGGGCTTTTTGGGCTACCCGGGGCTGTCGGTGCAGCGTTTCTTCAGCCAGGTGTATACCGATGCCGGTATTCTTGGGCCGACCACGGCGGTGTCGTCCACCTACATTATTCTGTTCATCATCTTCGCCTCCTTCCTGCAGGCCTCGAAGGTGGGTGACTACTTTGTACACTTCTCTTTCGCCCCTTCCGG
>JABXHG010000559.1 GCA_013393545.1 Alteromonadaceae bacterium
GTGCTTGAACAGCATCCCATGCTTTAACATCCCAAACAACGACTTGTGCCTGCACCTCATGACCAGAATTAGAATCTTCTGCGGGAACCTTCCAATGCTCCATACAGAACTTCATTAAATCTGCTTCAGCAAACTTGTAACGCGATTGAGAATGAGCATGCTGTTTTGAACTTTTCCGCCCCTTCTGCCGACCAGAGCGTTCTAGACTGCCCCACGAAATAGGGCCAGGAAACTTTATATCCCGGCCACCGAGCTGTGTCGGAATTGACGCATTGACCGATCCTGTAATGACAGTAGCTACCGCAAAATTTTCTCGTTTTGCTCTCAGTATCTGGTCAACCATATCTCTGGCCTCCCCAATTGTTTTACTTTCAGAATCGCGGACCCATTCCTCGATATCTCCAGCGAAAGTATCGACATCTCGCCCTTGATAGATCATGCTCGTAACAAGCTCAGGAACTATGCGACTAATCTGATCGCGACTCGATGCATAGGCTCGACTATCGGAGAGCGCGCGCATCACTCGTTTAATTATCCTGTCCCAGTACATGCTTTCAACTTGCTCTCTCGCCGAAGATAGAGCTTCTCTAAGCCCATCTATTTTGGTCATCAAGTAGGTTTTACGGTGCTTTACCGGCTGAGACCAAAAGTGGCTCTCAAAATCCTCTACTAGAGTTTTGAAGCGAAAAACTTGAGGAACTCCGATAATTTCGCGGTTCAACGCTGAAGAAGTCAGGGAGGATAACGTACGTGATAGCGCGTGGGGAATAGCATTCCAACTTTGCTCAGGCTCTAGGTCATACGCTTCGAATGCACTTTCAGCCTCTTCAAAAGCCTCAAGCGGAGTCAGTATACGATTCGACGATGTCTCAAAATATGCCGCTCTTGAAACATTCCGTTTAAGCATCTCAAGGAAAAAATCTACTAGCCCGAGCCCACTACTACTATCCAAGTCGATTCCCCAATCAAAAAGAAGGTCCCCTGGGCCATTGCCCTTGGGGACCTTCTCCAACACGCAAGCAAACTTATTCGCAAGGGCCCACGCATTTCTAAGTAGCCAAAGAATATCACGTCTATGGATGTTTGCAACTCTGCTGCTGAAATATTTGCGGATATTTTATTAACATCCGTACGTCAACGTTTTATGCACAGTAATAAATTATGACTATAGGTCTAGCTAGAACATCTCAAAATCGCTGCAAGCGTGAAGTCGTTAGTTTAGATCTCTGAAGATCGACAAAGGAAAATCGTAGGTAGTCTCAGATCTACCGTGAACTTTATCGTCAGCACTGTATCTATTTCACTTAGAATCCATTGAAATAGTAGCTATGACTACTTCTGTTTCTACACCTGCGGCGCAACCTGTGTGCACGCCCAGCGCCCGCATTGGTTATCTTGATGCGGCACGCGCTGTGGCAATTATCGGCATGGTCTTGGCGCATATTGCCGCGTTTGTTGAGCTCCCAGCGCCAATCGAAAACCTTGTTTCTGGTCGCTCCGCCATCATGTTTGCCATCTTGGCATGCGTATCCACCACCCTTT
>JABXHG010000560.1 GCA_013393545.1 Alteromonadaceae bacterium
GTAGGTCACGGTGAATAGATGTCAGTTCAAATAAATGAATGGTACAAGAGTTTAGGCTTTGAACTCATGAAGGAGCTCGCCGCATCGCTCGCGGATGAGGAAAATCTGACATTTGGGGGTGGCCTAGGTGCGTACCAAACTCTCATGTTGCCGAACGGCATGTCTGTTCGCTTTACACGATGGCGTGACGGTGAGTTGCCATACTATATAATCCTATTTGATGATTCGGGCCGCTACGTATTCGAACTCGACCTGTCAATGGTTGTTTATTTTCAGGGAACTTTTACGTGGCACCTCAAGATACCTAGTCATCAGTTAAACAAAGCGATGCTGACTGACCTGCTCGGTCCGTCCGCTGGTTTTTATTCCGCTTACAGTGAATCAGTTAAAGCAGTCAAGGCTAATCTGGGGGCTGGGGTCAACACGCCAAGGAACGGATATAGCTTTATTGAGGCTGAAGAATGGAATAGCCTTTCTGAGCAGTTTGTAAAACTTATGGGTAGGGCTGTCGCGAAACATGCTGGAGATGACGGTTCAACGCCAACCATAGGACAGGCCTCGGACGATACAAGTGACATCTTCGTAAGAAGAAAGCAGCGTAGGAATCAAGCTAAATTTAAGCTTAATCTAATTAATCAGTACGGCTGCAAGTGCGCGGTGACCGGAGAAACTATAGCGGAAATAATCGAGGCAGCGCATATTGTTGCTCATGCAAAAGCAGGTGTGAACCATCCTGATAATGGCCTGCTCCTTCGGTCGGATGTGCACAAGCTGTTTGATGCGAACCTTTTAGCGGTAAATCCGGATTCCTTGAAGGTGGTGGTGGCGCCTGCCCTCAAGGGTACTTGGTACGCAGGTTTGGCTGGTAGGAAGTTGAGTGCTCAAGTTGACGGTTCATATCCTGCAACCGAGTACTTGAGAATGAAGTGGGAGGAGGTCGCTTTCTCCTTAAAATAGAGGCAGTCTTCCGCTGCTTACTATCAGTTTCTGTCCTAAACCGGGAAGTCTGACGAGTGGTTCAACCCGATAAATTATTCCAGGCTGCGTCCTCCGTAATTTGCGGGTTAATCAGGCGTTATATCTTGTAGAAAGTATGGCTGATATAGAGAATTTTTTAGAAGAAAGGGCTCGCTTACGTGAGGAGCTAGAGTTGCAAAACGAACTTGTTATGACCTATATGAGCAACACCCCTCAAGTCCAGCCCAGATGGGATACTTCGCCACAGTCGGTGTCATTCAACGACATTGATGATTCGATTGTAGAGCAAGGTGTTGATATTTATTGCGCTCCCTTTGAGCATGTTTGGAATGGCATCTACGAACCAGGGATCTACGACAAAAATACCCTTTGGGAAGATGTTCACGACCCGAGAAAGATTGCAAAAATCATTGATGCATGGAAGCACGGAACAGCCCTCCCGCCAATGTTTTTAGTGAAGCATGGTTCTCGCGCAATGGCATTGGTTGCAGATGGTAAACACAGGTTAACAGTGGCCCGTTACATGGGTTCTGAATCGATCCCCTTTATG
>JABXHG010000561.1 GCA_013393545.1 Alteromonadaceae bacterium
CCTCCGGAGCCTGATCCCGGACCGTCAGAAACCGAGGTTCTCCGGAAACAAGTGGCGGATTTATACTACTTAATCGCGTTAGGAGGTTCGTAAATGCCAATCGATTGGTACACGTATATTAAAGGATTCTACGAAGACGGTCTTTGGACGAAAAAGCAAGTGCATGACGTTGTGGCTGCCGGACGGATCACGCCGGAACAATACGAGGAAATTACCGGAGATCCTTACGATCCTGATTCGCCGCCAAACGAAGACGAAAACGTAACTAATAGCGAACAGGAGGCGTAGTCATTGGGCGAACCATCGAACAACGAATTAAACGATAAAATAGCCGACATTCGCGAATGGCTCGTGCGTATCGATACGAAGGTCGACTATTTCAACGAAGTAAAACATACGGCAGATCGAGCGCATGAAAAGGCGGATGAAGCGTTGGCGCTCGCCAAAGAAAGCCAAGCGGATATTTCCGATATGAAAGCAAATACGAAATGGTTATGGGGCGTAATTCTCACGATCGTTGGATTGACGATCTCGGGGATTGCGCTATTTTTATGAGCCCGTTCGGTGAGAGTCCGGCGGGCGTTATTAAACGAAAGGGAGACGATTAAATGGCGATTTCAGTCAAGAAAAACCTCGTCGCGTCAAGCAAGTATTCCGTTAAGTGTCCATATTCAATGGATGCGAAGTACATCACGTTCCACAATACGGCGAACGACGCTTCAGCAGCGAATGAGATTGCGTACATGATCCGTAATAACAACCAAGTATCGTACCACTTTGCGGTAGACGATAAAGAGGTCGTTCAGGGACTTCCGACTAACCGGAACGCATGGCATTGCGGAGACGGAAACGGACCCGGCAACCGTTCATCTATCGGCGTCGAAGTTTGCTATTCGAAGTCAGGTGGCGCTAAGTATAAAGCGGCCGAAAAGCTTGCGATTAAATTCATCGCTCAGCTATTGAAAGAGCGCGGATGGGGCGTTGATCGCGTGAAGAAACATCAGGACTGGAACGGAAAATACTGTCCGCACCGTGTTCTCGCTGAGGGACGTTGGGACGAAGTAAAAGCGGCCATCGCTGCGGAACTGAAAGCGCTTGGAGGAAAGTCGTCTAGTCCTGCGAAACCATCGTCTAAACCATCCGGAAAGACTTATACGGTAAAGAAAGGCGATACGCTTTCGGAAATTGCGGTTAAAACAGGCGTCAGCATGGCGAAACTTCAGTCCTATAACGGTATTAAAAATCCGAATAAAATCATGGTCGGTCAGGTTCTGAAGCTTACGGGAAGCGGCGGTTCCAAGTCGTCATCTAGCGGTAAGAAATACGTATATCTTCCGGCATCTGCCGATTCATGGCGCATCTATCCGACTAACAAAGCGCCGGTCAAAGGGAACGAGTGCGGATTCCTACGTCCAAAGAAATTCGGCGGCCTTAAATACGAAATCCTTGCGAATCCCCAAACGGACGTCTATACGATCAAAACGGATCAGTTCGGAAAAGTGAA
>JABXHG010000562.1 GCA_013393545.1 Alteromonadaceae bacterium
TGAGGAGTCCGTGGAACAAGCAGTAGATAAAAGCAAACATAGAGCTAAGCTGAATGAAAATACCATCTTAAAAGTTCGCATAAGCCGTCTCCTTCTGATAAGTATGGGAACAGACTATAAAAGAGAGTCAGGTAGGAATCGTCTTAAACGGTTTAAAAGTCTCAACGAATCCCACCTTATAATCACAACTAGAACATATATTATTGTTTTGTCATCTCCTCTTCTTGATCCTTTATATCTTCTTTTGTTTTCTTCTCTGCTTCATTAAGTTTATTTACCATTGACACTTCCAGTTTGTCAAAAAACCTTGTCATATTACTGTCTCTCCAATAAATTTTGTCGAAAAGATCCTCTTCATCTTTGAGCTTCCCTTTTTTCTCAAGATATTCGACCGCCTCATCTAAGTGGTTAATCTCCAGTTCCTGTATGTATGCGATTCCTCTCTCATCACCATCTGGCTTTTTAAAAAGAAGGTCCCGAACCTTATCAACCTTCTCAGACCATGTTTCATAGGTCATAAGTTGACTGTGGATCGACCAATCTTCCCATACCCGCTTGATCCTTTCTTTTTCCCCCATCAAATACTCTTTCAAGTCATCCCCGGACGTGACCGTCTGGTAGGATCCATCTGCTGCTTCCGCCACCCTTTTCAACTGTTGCTGACCCGCATCATTCACATCAAATCCGATGATCTTCACCATCGGTTCAATTCCTGACTCCCCCAGCTTCTTCGCTTCTTTGACCGGATCCCCCCCACAGGTTTCCACCCCGTCGCTTACCACATAGACGATGTTTCGCGTTTTCTTGCCTGTCCCCTCTTTTAAATCTTCCCCAGCCGCTTGGATCGCAGAGGCCAAGGGAGTCCAACCTGTGGGTTTAAACTGGTCCAAGGACTGTTCAAATGGACCAGATTCATAAGCTTTCAGTGGATAGATCAATTCATTGCTTTTGCAGGAGACTTCCTTGTCTTTCTTCTGGTTGCTTCCCTTGTGTCCATAGACTCGCAGGGAAACCTGGGCTCCTTCCGGCACATCAGAAGCAAACGCCCGGATTGCCTGTTTGGCCAAGTCCATCTTGACACCGCCATCGACTCTACCAGCCATACTGCCGCTGGCATCAAGAAGAATTTCCACATTCATCTCTTCCACGGAGGGAGCATCGATTTGGTTATCTGGTGTTTTTTCATTCACTCGGATCGTAGGATCCAGACTCATCAGTTCCTCATATTTCGGACGATAGTTCTCCCCTAACAGATAAACCAGTCGATCATAGGCCTCATCCGTACCCAGATCGCCCGGAAACTGATTTAAGGCCTGCTCCACTTTTTTTCGGTCGTAGTTGTCACCGGAAAAACGCCCGGGCTTCTGCTTCATGATCTCCTCCGGTTTATGAGCAGCTTGCGGGATCTTTTCTTCCTTTGTCTCCGGTTTCTCTTGACTGCCTTCCTTTTCTCCGGTACTGCATCCACTCACGATAAGCG
>JABXHG010000563.1 GCA_013393545.1 Alteromonadaceae bacterium
GATCGGGTTGTTCATGTACTCCGTATTGAACGCTTTGGAGCCGTTATCCCATTTCCAGCGCATCAACTTAAACAACGGCTGAACGTCCGGCCACAAAACTTTGCTTCCTCGTAAGAGTTCGTCCTCGTTTTCCTTGTAAAACCGCTCTGCATCCGCAAGTCGATTCGGATTATCGCGATCGATATAGATCAGACGACACTTTTCCCAAAGATCAAGGCGTTCCGGCTGCTTTATAATCGCACGATAGACTTTTGTCACGAAATCGTACCGCTTATAAAGAACGTGCATCAACAACGAATCCATATGGACGGTCGTTCCCATGTAAACGAAGGCTGTCCGCTTTCCTTTCGGATCTCCTAACGGCATTACAGTCTGCGAAAACCAGTCGCGAAGGTTCGACCGCTGTTCCGGCGTACTTGCGTTTCCGCCCGGCCGCGGATCCTCTAAGTCGTCGCAAATAATGAGATCCGGCCGCGTTCCGTTCCAGTTACGACCACGAAGCGCCTGACCGGTCGAAGCCGCCTGAACGAGCGCTAATTGTTTCCGGCTGTCCCCATCTGGATGCCACGCGATAAATGATTCGGAGTTATCGATGATGTTCGCTTGGTCTTGCGGCGACAGCAACGGCCCGAAGTCTTCGCGCAGCTTCTTGTTGAACTTAAGCTGATTCCGAATCCATTCCATATTGGCTTTTGAAACCGATGGCGTCTCCGAAATGATGATCGTGTATTTCCGTTTTCGATAAACGATCTCATGAACCGGAAAGGCTTTCGAAAGATACGTCGACTTGGCGTGCGAACGCGGCGCTGCTGCCGCAATCTTTTCGTTAACTCTTTCGGTAGATACTACGTTCATGATGTCGCCGATCTCTACGTGGAAGGCCGGCGCTTCGCTTACATCCGTGACGTCGAACCCGTCCCAGTTGCCGTCATTGTCCGGGTTGCGTGCGTCCGAGAAGTATTCGATAGAAAATTCGAGCAGATTACCTTCGCAACGATGAATCCGTTTAAGCCGCTCAAGTTCGGTCGCTTTTTCGTAATAGTCGGCGATCTCTGACGCAGGAATGTCATCGCCGTAAGTTTCGTCGAGCGCGTCCAAGTATTCGGTTAATACGTTGATGAGTTCTTCTCGTTCATCCCGCTTCAGCCAACGACCATCAACCCATGCGATAAAGATCGCCTCCTTTCACTTATTTCGAATGTTTCTTAGCCGCGGATCTTACGAGTAGGTCAAAGAAAAATAAGAACGGATAGAAAGGCACCTTAAACAGCGAGTAGAGAACCGCTAGTACAATACACGCAAGAGCCAATGTCTTTAATTCATCGGACACGGTTTCTGGTCCCTTCGCGATCTTTAATCGATCGGAACTGCTTAATCCTAGAGTTACAATCGCACCAAGAGTACTTTTGAACGTTATACCGGCGTATAACATTCCGAGTAGTAAGTAGATCAAAACA
>JABXHG010000564.1 GCA_013393545.1 Alteromonadaceae bacterium
TTGCCATTCCGGTAAAGGCACTGATTTGGGAATATAGCCACTTGCCCCCAATGCCATTGCCTGGCGTATAACCCGGGTATCTTCATTAGCGGAAACAATAACGACAAGAATATCAGGAAATTGACTTCGTAAAACAGTGAGTCCAGTGAGTCCCCGGTTACCCGGCATAGAAAGATCTAGAAAAACCAATTCAATTTGGGGAAACTGCAACAATAATTGCTCCAACTGAGAAAAGCTGGAAGCTTCAATAATCTCGCTTTCTAAACTGTCGCTGAGTGCCTGCTTCATTGCCGCTCGAAAAAGCGGATGATCATCAGCGATAATTGCTCTGGCCATATTTCCTGCTAACGTTATTGGTTGTTTCATGACCATGCTATCGACTTAGAAGAAAAAAGCCAGCGATACCTATGAAGACAGTAGCGCTGGCAAAAGCATCAGAAACGATAACCAACTGATAGCGATACAGTACGAGGATTACCGTAATAGCCAGTCACAATATTTTCTCCAAAGGTTGAGCCAAAGTTGTATCCTGATAAGCGATACTCTTTATCAAACACATTTTTTGCATGCAAACCAACCGTCCAATTCGACGAATCTGAGTACCAGACTAAACTGGTATTTACCAATGAATAAGACTCCTCATCCAGCGGCGACGGCTCTTCAAATATTTGAGTTTCATCTCGGTAAGACACAGCGCCTGACCAGACGAGAGCCCCACCTGATAAAGTGAACTCCTGATTGAAACCAAGATTGGCTGTTAGCTCTGGCGTATTGGGGAATGACCAGCGATTTGAAACATCTTCGACTTGCTGAGTGTTTGGATTGAAGAACGCAACTTCATCAAATTCCGCATTAATATAACCAATGGAACCCGTAAAGTTCAGTGTTGATGTTGCAGCAAAACTACTTTCCAGCTCTACCCCCTTCACAGTTGAATCCGCCGCATTCAATACCTGTGAAGCCACACCGTTGGGAACAGCGCGCTGAACCGTTACCTGCATATCCTGATAATCGGAGTAAAAGGTTGAAGCATTCAGCCTCAAACGACCATCAAGCAGCTCGCTTTTCACACCAATTTCATAAGTGTCGACTACTTCTGGGTCATAAGGGTTTTGAGCGTCTGGGTTTAGCGACACGTCCGCACGCATATCAACCCCGCCCGATTTGAAACCATTGCTGTAACTGGCATAAAACATCAGATTAGGATCCATTTGATAGCGAATACTGGCGTGTGGCGAGAACTTGCTCCAGTCTGCTTTTGTACTGAAGTCCGAGTTCACAGCGATAGGATCAGCTGAGTAATCACCCCGATCCAAAAATTTTACGCCAGCATACGTATAGCGGAAGACATCAGCATCCTTCTCATCACGAGTGTATCGCCCCCCCAGGGTTAAAGCCCATTGCTCATCTATCTGATAAGTCCCCTGCCCAAACAAAGCAGCGCTTGAGG
>JABXHG010000565.1 GCA_013393545.1 Alteromonadaceae bacterium
TTCCGATCTCGAAGGCGGCCAGTGGCAGGAAACGCTGTTTCTGGTTTATGCCAATCGCAATGCCGCCGGCCCGGCCACGCAAGCGTTGGCCCACTCCCTCCAGGCCATCTGCCGGTAGTGGCATGGCACTCCGTTAAACTGTGGGCCGGCATACCCACACCCTCATAAAAACGAGGCACACATGAAATTTCCAGCATTTTTGACGCTGGGATAATTCTTTTTTATCCCTGCTTGTACAAGCGCACCGCAGGACAACGCGGACGTTCACAAGCCCGCCACGGCCACAACGGCCACGTAACACGCCCCATCCGGTACAGATGTGAATGCCAGCTATTCACTGCAACACAATGTATACAGGGCTGCATACAACACTCCCTTTCGAAGGCATCTTCACTGCCTGAACTGTTACATTTACGAATAAACAATCTTTATTAGCCAGCTGACCCCACAACTCAGCATATTGCCGTCACCCCATCCCTTTAGACACCTGAATTAATTACTTAAGTAAGCAACAATAATATTTTTGATTCATAAAACTGATCAAACTCGCACCCAACACTATTCTTATGGATTTTTCATTTTGTATACAAAAATATGGCATATTGCTCATGCCAAAATGCCGTAATGAACACAATATCTTGGCGCAATAAAATCCAACCATGAAAAATATCAACTTTAGCTAATTAATGACAAAATTTTTATTCTGAAAGGTATGGAAATGATTTCCAAAATCGGTTTCAATCCTCTCGAAAGCAGGGTGTACAGAACAACCACGAAGCCTTTCCCTCGCTTCATCCGGAACAGGTAGTGAGACAACCTCTTTCTTCCTGCGAGCTATACAGCCTTTCAATAACAACATGAGGCAAGCTGATGTCCCAATACGCTGGCACAAAAAAGGAAGCCCCAACCGGGGAAAAGAAGCGGTCGTTCAAGATGCCGCACATATACGCTATTCTATTTGCTTTTATAGCACTCGCTTCCATAGCAACCTATTTCGTACCTGTAGTGTGCCGGATGATCAGATGAGTCATCTTATCTATCCTTTCCTCTCATCCACTTCGCTTTTCCATCAGTTCATCCATCCTCTCTTTCATGTACCTGAATTTGCTCACCCCTGCCCCGCCTACCCCCACACTCCCCCCCGTCATTCCGTCACCCCCTCCCACCCTCACTGCCCCCCCTCCTCCCCGTTTCCCCCCCCTTCCTCCCCTCTCCCTCCTCTTCTCTTCCTCTTTTTCTCCTCTTTCCCTCCCCCCCTCCCCCCCCCTCCCCCCCCCCTCCCCCCCCCTCCCCCCCCCCTCCCCCCCCCCCCCCCCCCCCCCTCCCCCCCCCCCCCCCCCCCCCCCCCCTCCCCCCTCCCCCCCCCCCCCCCTCCTCCCCCCCCCCCCCCTACACCTCCCCCTCCCCCCCCCTTCTTCTCTCCCTCCCTCACTCCCCTCCTCCTCCCTCTCCCCTTCTGCCTCCCCAACCCCACATCCCTCCTTACCTTCCCCTCCCACGCATCCCCCTACTACCCCCGTCCCACTCCCCCCCCCCTCGCCACACTCACAC
>JABXHG010000566.1 GCA_013393545.1 Alteromonadaceae bacterium
CGAAAGAAGGCGGAAGCGGAAACGGGATGGAATTTACGAGCGTTGAGTCGGGATCTTCCTTTAAGGTTCGCGTACTCGGTACCGAAGACCTTATTCGTTTCTACAGCTACGGTATCTACAAGAAAGTAAACTCGTTCGTTGCGGAGAAACCAAGCAAGATGAACGATAAAGGCTTTCCGGTTGCGGATTACACACCGTGGGACCTCGCTTGGAAGTATTATCAGGATTTAAAGAAGGCGGCTGCGGATAAGGGCGACTCAAAAGCGGAAGAGAAGTACAAGGAAGAAGCCGCCAAGTATCGCGTCAAAGAACGTTATGCACTCGGATTCATCGACTTAGAAACAGGTAATCCAATCATCATCGACCTTTCGAAAAAGCAAGCGCAGGCCGTTTATGCAGTTATCACGAAGTTCGAAAAGAAACTCGGAAAGGTTGCGTTTGAGCTTTCGAAAACAGGTTCCGGCACATCAACGACGGTCAGCTTAACGCCATTCATCGATATGGAGGAAGACCTGACGGATAAGGAACGCGAGAACTTCAGCAAATACGACGGCAAAGAATTCGATATGAAGTTGTTCGACGGCCTACTGTTCGAAGCTGACGAGAAGACGCAGATCGAAAACCTAGTCGCAGCAGGATTCGATATCAGCCTTATAGGAAAAAGCCTCGGTGCCGGATCGACTAACGAAAAAGATGACGAAGAAATAAACGACGGAGATCTGCCGTTTTAGTAAAACGAAGGAGGACGCTTGAATGTACCAATCTCGAATTGCTCTCGCGATAATATTTTTCGTTTTAGCAGGCGTACGAATCATCTCGGGTGATTTTGTTTTAGGAATTACTCAGGTAACATGTGGCGCGCTACTTTTAGAAACGGCGAGACTATACAAGTTATTGGAGGCGAAGTGATGGCGCATCTCAAGGAAACTATCGGCAAATATTCCGAACTGATCGCCCGCGCAGCTTTAATGGCTAGCGGGTGGCAGGCGGTATCAAAAGCGGAGACGGAAGAATCCTTCGATATCAGCGCAAGAGATCCGGGCACTGGCGAATGGAAGACGTTTCAGGTTAAGACGATTCGTGATCGTCGGGAAGACCGCGGCTACTTAACGGTAGAAGGGCGCAAAGGAGACGGTCAGCCTTATACGACGGACGACGTCGACTTCTTCATCGGCGTGCTGATCGGTGAGGGCGATTTCCCTCGCGTCTGGATGTTCGACAACCGCGGCATTACGGACTATTGGGGGCCGTCAGAACGGGAAGGCAAGCGTTGGGTCGAAATGGATCTGAATTTCATGCGGGAAGATTTTGCGGAAAATAACGAAGCGGAGGCGGTTTGATGGCGAAATTAGAAGGCGTTAAGACTCTCGATATGGTGGACGGTTAAATTACGAAGGTTTCATATGAAGGCGCGGAGTATGAGCGGGTGGAAGGG
>JABXHG010000567.1 GCA_013393545.1 Alteromonadaceae bacterium
TGGCCCCACAAAATCAAAGCCTCGAGATACCGTAAATAGCTGGTGTCTCGAGGCTTCTTTCAATTAGATCTTTGCGAAGGCCGCTGAAGCGTCACTTGACAACGGGTACTCGGTAAACGCTTATGTAATTTAGCGACGTGGCTTTCGGTCGGAACCTTCATCGTTACTTGCAACGAATCCAAAGTCGATCCTGCGTTTATTCTCGAAGTATCGGTCTGGATTGGTTTGAAGTAGTTTGATTCGGTCCACTCGATGGGCGTTGGTCACTTGCTCCTTTTGTTTACGCATTGTTCACTCGCTCTCCTGGCTGGGTTTCTGCTTTTAGTGTATCGCTTGTTGCATCTCAATTGTCTAAGTCGTTGCAAATGTCACCGATGCGTAATCGTTTAGCTTCTTTGGGACTGGACATAAAAGTGAGAGCAAACTGAGATGCATACAAATTGAGATGCTCTTTTGCTTCGAATTCATTGATATCGCCGGCTTCAGGGGAATCGACCGTTATCATTCCGTATAAATAGTTTTCCGAGCTTACGGGCATTGTTGCAAAAGTTTGGTAAGGCAATTCGGAATCGAGTCCTGCGGCCTTTGCATCGACAATGAATCGACCTTGGTTGTGGCAGAGCGCAAGTTTCAAAGACTCGTCATGTAAATCAAAAATGCGTGTCGAGCGGTGATTGCTTCTTCCCTCGTGTGCGTAGGTTGAAGCTCTGAGAGTGGGCGCGGAATCTTCCGCAACTTCGAAAAAGTTAACTCGGACGCCGTTTTCTGGTCCGATGCTTCTGCGAATCGTCGACAATATAGCCTTTCGTGCAGCTGCCAGGCTCGCTTCCCTCCGGCGTTTTTCTTCGATTGATAATGCATCGCAGGTTCCTTGCGAAGTATCTATCAAGGTATGCACTAGGTCTTTAATCGCTTGCTGTTGAAGATTGCGCTTCTCAGTGGATATCTGAACTTCGCGTCGATCTCGAAGGTAATCGAGGATAATGCCCATTGCGATGAAAACACCGCACAAAATGCCCCAAGACCAGGATCCTTGTCCGAATGACACACCACCTACAAGTGAACCAATGACGACAATGAAATTAGTTACGTGTGGACTCACAGAGGTCGCTTTTGCCGCCCAAGAGGCTTCAGGCAGGGAAAATTCATAATCGTCTGTAAAGAGCAGTCGGACGGTTCCTTGGCGTAGTGAGTAAAATTTTGATCTAACCCAATTCACTTATTGTCTTTCCTCTCTTCTATTTAGATTGGATTCAGTTCTCTATCGGATAGCGTTCAGCAATCGGGCAGTTGAGCTACCGATAGTTGAATAACTTGGAGACTAGCAACAGCGGCGGACATGGGACTCTTCAAAAGAAGAGGGCATGAGAAATCGCTGTTGACCTGGTCTGGATTGGGCAGGTCAACAGCGATT
>JABXHG010000568.1 GCA_013393545.1 Alteromonadaceae bacterium
GCCATTAACGTCTTATGTAAGGCCAGAAGCTCATAGTAACTTTCAATTTCAATGTTCATTTATCATACTCTAAAGAATCTGGCTGCATTTCAGCAATGAGCTCGAGTTGCTCAACCTATTCATCGCTTCCAACTTCTATACTTTTACAATACTTATAGTAATGCTCTACAGAAGGTTCAAAGTCCTCTTTTTCTAACGTTTCGTGATTGTAAAAGTAGACTTCCTGATCTTCAGATTGCTTAGATATGAAATAAAAATTGCCGGCACCATCTTCCCCGATTATCCAATAATCGTCCGGCCACTGAAATGAATTAGGAAACCATTCAGCTTCAGATTCTCTCACCAGCAAGTTAATCCCTTCTTGAACTTCTAGTTCGGTTGGAAGAGCAAGGATGGTATGGCTGTACTCATGCAAATTGCCATACAGACCATCTCTTTTTAGCCATTCTTTAAATTTTTTGGGGATATCTTCAATTTTAAACATAACGTTCCTTGTACTTCTGGCTAAAAGCGCAGACGTGGCTAATACCACTATCCAGTGAATTCCATTTCTTATACTTTTTCTTTTACGCCAGTTCAACGACGTTGACGATATCTTTTCACGAACTTCCTGCCTGGCAGAGCGCTAAGCCTTAACTTTTGTTGCCCGACAAGAAACCAGGACAGTTATGGCAGGTTGATTCATACTCCTTCCTGAATTTATCAGCAAAAGGAATCTCAAGTGTGTCCTCAAGCTCATTGTTAATCACCTGAAATTCGAGAAGTTCATCACGAGACAGCCAATGAATAGAATTATGGGCGGCAGACTTAATCGAAAACCAGTAAAAATCATCCGCCCCAAGCATTTCATCGGTATAAATTCGGTGCAAATCATGAGCCGTGTCATGACGCGGAAAGTCCGTTGCCGGCTTACAATGAGATGCTTCAGCACTGTCGGAACACTGAGCCCACGAATGCACACCAACATGCGCCCCCTGGCCAACAGAGCGCTTCACGCCCGCCAAAAACAAACTAACTCCCCCTGATGCCGCTACACCGTTGGAAATCAAATGCGTGTGGAGCCCTTTTTGGCGTATATACCGCCCCAATCTAAGCGTGTCCCTGTCATTAACAGAGCCACCATTAGCAGTGAACACAATTCGCTGAACGTCAGGGTGGGCTTCCAATGTTGATATCACCTTATCAGCCGTATAACCGTCGAAGGTGCCGAGTAAATATAAGTTCGTACCAACCACAGTAACGGTTGTCTCACTCTCTACCTCATTCTTTTCAGCTGTGCGGCACGGTAAGGCATCAATAGAAGTCAAAATCTCTCGTGTGATTTTCTCGCGTTTTGCAAGATCAGCCATCCGATTCGGTGAGTCGATGTTCAATGCCAAAAACACCGGCGCCTCAGGCGATTCAACCAAGCCACC
>JABXHG010000057.1 GCA_013393545.1 Alteromonadaceae bacterium
GTGAAGGTACGCATGAGCCGAAAGCACTGACTGGGTGAATGGATGTCAGGTGCTATTATATCGCTCAACGCCCTGTTATTGCAGGCGTTGAGGGCAGATCGGGCTGCTCAAAGTCACGGATTCAGGTATTCGTCTTCCAGTGGTTCCGCATTACCTATTCCTCAATTCGCACGCACTACCATCCAGCTGTGGGGAATAGTGAAATGATGAAGCAAATATCAACACTGAGCCTCCTCCTGATTCTTGCCAGCTGCAGTATCTACGCGAACCAGACGCCGGCTCAGCTGAATGCCGAAGCCCTGAAGATCATTCAGGCGGGCGCTAACGAGGACGACTTGGAGCAGGTAATGAAACTGACCAGTCGGGCCATTGAGAAAGATGGAGGCTTCCTACCCGCCCGATTTACCCGAATTAACGCAATGCTGCAACGGGGAGACCTTAAAGGCGTTGTTGAGGAAGCCGAAGCCATTGAGTCCATTGACAGTACCCCCGAGAACCAGTTGTACGTTTGTATGGCTCGTGAAGCAGCCAAACCAGGCTATCCGGGCCAGCAGTCCTGCTATTCGGACGTTATCAATACCATGAACAAAACGGGCCGCTCAGCTGAAGATGATGCAAACTACCTGATGGCGATGAAGCTGGCCAATCATCCAGATTTCGAAACCAGTGTGTGGCGATATATTGAAAACCAAAAATCTGATGCGGCCAGGGAGGCTGCGGAATTCATGTTCATCGAAAGCAGCAGGGATGAGGCGCTGAATTCATATTTTCAGCCATAGTGGTGCGAGTTGCAGGCAACGAAATTGGCTTTGCTCCACTCGCAATAAATTGTACCCAAAAGGCGTTGCCTTGATTTTTAGCCGGTAACGTTGATCGTGAGCAGTACCGGTGGTTCATCCCCGCGAACGCGGGGAACAGCTGGTCGCCGCCGGCCAGGAGTTCAAGCTGGTCGGTTCATCCCCGCGAACGCGGGGAACAGCAAATCACTCGGTACCAGATGCGCCCCGATGTCGGTTGCGTGGCGGCGAACTGGGTCTTCCCAGATGCGCACAGCCTCGTCGCTTTCTAAGCCGCCTGCGTGGCGGCGAACACCCAGAGCCGTGGCATGCCCGTGCCGGGCCTTTTCTAAGCCGCCTGCGTGGCGGCGAACAGCTGGAGAAGGTAGCGGCGGACTTGCGAAATTTTCTAAGCCGCCTGCGTGGCGGCGAACATGCTGCTGGCTATGCGGAAGCGGGGCGTCAATTTCTAAGCCGCCTGCGTGGCGGCGAACCCACGCGCCCTGATGCTGCTCGTTCTCAGGATTTTCTAAGCCGCCTGCGTGGCGGCGAACGTCCTGAGCCTAGAACGCTGGAACTGGGTATTTTTCTAAGCCGCCTGCGTGGCGGCGAACGAGACCGCCGACGCGTGGACGGATGTCGGCAATTTCTAAGCCGCCTGCGTGGCGGCGAACCGGGGCAGCCGGAGTAAGATCCAATGGTACGATTTCTAAGCCGCCTGCGTGGCGGCGAACAGTGAGGATTTTACTGACGCGGCTTGGAGTAATTTCTAAGCCGCCTGCGTGGCGGCGAACGGTTTCGGTGATGCCGGTTTGTGCTTTGGTGATTTCTAAGCCGCCTGCGTGGCGGCGAACGGGCACAGATTCACCCTGGGGCCGGCTATGATTTTCTAAGCCGCCTGCGTGGCGGCGAACGTAGCATCGGCCACGGTGGTGTCGCGCAGGCGTTTCTAAGCCGCCTGCGTGGCGGCGAACTTAGACTTGCTGGAATTATCGAGGGTCAAAATTTTCTAAGCCGCCTGCGTGGCGGCGAACAACGGCTGTACGCCCTGCCATGGGACCGGATGTTTCTAAGCCGCCTGCGTGGCGGCGAACGAGGAAATGCAGTGGCACCGGTCCGCCATGGATTTCTAAGCCGCCTGCGTGGCGGCGAACTGGGGTTTCGTGATGGATCAGGCGGAGTCATTTTTCTAAGCCGCCTGCGTGGCGGCGAACGTTTCTGAGGTGGATATAACGTATTCCGTTCGTTTCTAAGCCGCCTGCGTGGCGGCGAACACTCCTGAGCCTGATCAATCACCCATTGGCCGTTTCTAAGCCGCCTGCGTGGCGGCGAACGTTATCGCGCCATTCTGGAAAGGGGCTAACTATTTCTAAGCCGCCTGCGTGGCGGCGAACGCATGGCTTATCAATTACGTTTTCAGCATAAATTTCTAAGCCGCCTGCGTGGCGGCGAACATGAACAACGTCCACCCGGACATCAGCGACCTTTTCTAAGCCGCCTGCGTGGCGGCGAACGTAAAGTAGTCTGGGAGTTTTTGTGCGATTGCTTTCTAAGCCGCCTGCGTGGCGGCGAACGCAGAGTAATACCGGCAAAACTCATTGATAACTTTCTAAGCCGCCTGCGTGGCGGCGAACTTCACGGTGAGTTGTTACTAACTCCACGGTAATTTCTAAGCCGCCTGCGTGGCGGCGAACTGGGCGATGCAATTGAAAGAGGCGTTGAAGCTTTTCTAAGCCGCCTGCGTGGCGGCGAACCGGAACCACCGTCCGAGCCATCATCAGGAGGGTTTCTAAGCCGCCTGCGTGGCGGCGAACTTGCTGAAACGCATTAAAACGCCGGGGGTTAATTTCTAAGCCGCCTGCGTGGCGGCGAACGTGTCCAGCACCCGGCAGGCTTCTTTCGCAATTTTCTAAGCCGCCTGCGTGGCGGCGAACCGACCTACTGCCCGCGTCAAGCGCGGGGTAAGCGTTCATTCCACGACGTAGTTGACCTACTTCTCACCCCGGTGAGGCCTTGTAAACTCCGGCGCAACCGTCTACTGGTTCCTGCCATCCCCCCCCAGCACGACCGCACGCTGGCGTTGACTTTTGCCATCGT
>JABXHG010000569.1 GCA_013393545.1 Alteromonadaceae bacterium
TCGATGGCACTTTTATTTATCGACCTATTTCTGAAGTATGCCGTAACCTAAAGGTGCCTCTGGTTTGGATGCAGCGCGGCTGCTGGAAGCCCGATGTTGATGCGAAAAATACTCAACGGCACAATGCTGATAAATTTTGTGATGCAGTAGTTGTGCCGGGAGACTATGGCTGTGATGAATTGGTAGACGCAGGTGGAAAAGTAGTTCCCAAGTACGTTGGACCGATAGTAATAAGCAATTCAGATTCGTTGCATTCTGCTTATCGTGCGAGAGAACTGTTGCATCTTCCCCGCGAAAAAAAGTTGGTTCTGATTCAAATAGGTGCTGGAGTAATAAATGAAACCGAAGGTCTCCAAGCCGCAGCTATAAACGCAGTAAACGCTTTAGGCGAAGAATGGGCGCCCGTGCTCGTTAGCAACCCTTTGAACTCTCAAATTCGTTCGAATAAGGCTTATTGCGTAGAAGCCTATCCACTTGCTGACTATTATGCGGCATTCAGTTTTGGCATTTTTGCGGCGGGATATAACACCGTCCAGGAAAGTATCACCTTTAAATTACCGGGTATTTTTATACCGAACCTCAGCACAAAAACGGACGATCAGATGAGGCGTGCAAAAGGCGTCGTAGATGAGGGGCTCGGATTAGTTGCTATAGATACTAAATCTTTGGAAGCGAGAATTTTGGAACTAGCAAACACAAAGCTACGGAATGGTATTAAATCTAGAATGGCGGAAGCGTTGCAGGAAGACGGTGCAAAAGACGCCGCCAAATATGTCGAAGATTTTAGAATCCCCGCAAATTAGTATCAACTAGCATTTCTTGAAAAGGTTCATAATGAGTAAAACCCGCATTCTTTTCCTCGGCATAGTTGTATTCGGGGTTATCAGCACGGTCGCAACAATATTTGAGGTGAATCAAGTTAGAGAAATTGCTCTAACTTTTGCCCTAGTATTAGTAGGACTATTGGTTCTAATCATCCACCGCTATCTAGTGAAAAATCGTGCCTATTCAAACAAGCAGTTTGAACAGTTGAGCACTAAAATAGATGATTTTGTCGAAGCTGAGGATTCCTTTAGCAGTGCCAATTTAGTGCAGCCAGTTGGCAAGAGGGCATCAAAACGGGAAGGAAGCAAAGGGGGTCAAGGAAAGGGGGCTGGTTCTCAGTCGACGGTGCAGAAAGTGAACATTGGATTAAATTCTCGCTCATTTTCTAGCTCCAAGGCGTTCGCTGCACTAATGAAAGGAAGGGCTCGGTCCGTTGAAAAGTTTGCCCTAAACTCAAAGAGCGTATCGATCCGCGACTCAATTTGTCTTACAGCGTCGCGTGGAAAATGCAATTATGAAGAAATTCAGTCAAACGTTGATGCCTTTCTCGCAGGCAACAGGTCTGCTGGTGTTCTGATAAAAA
>JABXHG010000570.1 GCA_013393545.1 Alteromonadaceae bacterium
GTATGAGCGTGTGGAAGGCGGCGAGCAAAAAGGTGATCTGGTGCTAATTACGGACGGCAGTTGGTGTGATGCTACAAAAGGGGAGTTTTATTTATCCGTAGGAATTATCGCTAAAGATCCGATGATTGTCGATGATATTGATGAGGTTGACAGTAACTATGACGAAAGCTATGTGCTATTCCGCAAAGTCAGCGCATCTCAACCGTCATTAGAAGATCGCGTAAGCACAAACGAAAAGGATATCGAAGCACTAAAATCCGACTTCGCTGCGCTAAAAATCGAAGCTGTACCGAAGTACGTACGGATTGCCAAGAGCGAGGCGAAAGCGGGCGATTACGTTAAGTTTGACGAAGCTCCATGCGGATATCTAACCGCCGGGAAGTATTACGAGATTTATCGCGTGGATGATTGCGGGGATCCGATCATCGTTGATGACGAAGGAGACGGTTTTGATACCTACGGCGAAGTATTCGAAGTCTACCGCAAAGTCAGCGTCGCAAGCGCCGAGGCCGATCCGAAGCCTGAACGGCTAAAAGTCGGTGATTATGCGAAGGTGGTTAACGCCGCGTTTAACGATGAAGATATCGTAGAGATCAGCGAAGACAGAGGTACCATAAGTAGCAAGTTTGCCCGTAGAATTATCGACGGTAAAACGCAATACGTTCCGAAACGAGAGCTCGTCCGCGCAACTGACGAAGAAGTTGCCGAAGCAAAACGAAAGCAGGCCGAAGAGGAAGAGCGTAAGAGGTGGGCCGCAATCGGACGCGAGGTTGGCGAGTATAAAAAAGGCGATATTGTTGCGTATGATGATCCGGTTTGGTTCGAGACTAGCGGGTTCGGAGAGGTCGTTAGAAGAAGGAGCGAACGTGCTATAGTAATCGAGGCGTTGGATAATTACGGCTATGTCAAGAGATATACTGTGCCTATCGATCGGCTAAAGCTCATTACGCCAGTCGAAGCGCGTTTCGATCGAAAGGGCGACGAGTAAGTGGACGCAAAACCTGCCGCCATCTGCGCCGCATGTAACCGGATTTTAAACGAAGGGCGATCCGCAACATATGACTCGCTCTTCGACCGGTACTTTTGCGACGACGCTTGCTGGTCGGATTGGTACGCGGATAATGAGGCGGAATACAGACGGAAATGGACGGAGGAGGTCGATTTATGAGCAGGTCGAATAGGGCAATCGCTTATGTCTTCGGTATCTATAATTCTGCATTGTCCGTAATCGCTATATACAATTCGGAATGGCTATTCGCTGGATTATACGTATCTATGGCGTTATTTTTCGGTGCCATAAATTTTATCTCGGAGTAGTCCGAACCTATCACGTGAGAAAGGAGGATGCGAATGGAACTCGGAAATCTGCGGTTGAATCTTAGCGC
>JABXHG010000571.1 GCA_013393545.1 Alteromonadaceae bacterium
TTGGCGATATAGATATCCCAGTGTTCAAATACCCAGCAGGAACGACGAGCAAACCTGCGACCTGAGTGCTTGGCAATGCTGAACCGCAAAGCTTACAAAAGCTCTTGCTATGACGAGTGCCTGGAAACGTAAAGGAGGTCACAGCATCTTAGCTGACTGCGAAAATAGATTTGCCGCGTAAGCAGACCCCGTATCCTTTTGGCACCACTCACAATGACACAGGGAAAAGCTGTCGAATTGCCCATGGACCTCAAATTTCACTGTGCCACACAGGCAAGAACCGAGGTGGTCAGTCATCCAAAACCCTTCCTTAGCCTATAGATGAAACACATGTAACGCCTTGGCTTTGCGGCGCACCGGAGAGCCAGCGTAGGTGCGTCCGACAGCAGCTACTTGTTAGGCAAGCGCCTCTCCTCTACGCCATGCAGCATCTTCAATTGCCTCAAACATAGCGGACACACTTGTAAAAGCTTCTCTCAAGCTAAGTGCTTGAAGACCTATCTCTAGTTCATTCCATTTTCCATGAGCAAAGTCGTTTCTTATTGATCGAAACGTTACAACTCGCGACAGAAGCTCATCAGTATTTTTAACCTCAAGCCCACAGTTTACCAAGTGGAGTAAATAAAACTTTATGTCGCTCATACCACGCTCTGTCTTTTTTGGCGCGCCCCCAAATAGCATTATCGCTATATGCTTCAGCCCCCACTCCGTAAAACTAGCTAAAAGAATAATCGGTGCAGCCTTTGCAAAAGTAGCTACATTATTCTCCCAAGCCGGCACTTCCTCCGAAAGGTAATCGAAAACTTCGGCTCTTGCGTTTTTTTCCTCAACGGCTAGCCCATACTCCGCTTGTAGTTCACTCAACTTAGATTCCGAGGCTACAAGCTGATTGAAACAATAGTTATTAAGCTGGCCAAGCTTATCGAACACCTCCCAGAATGGCTCCCAGAACCGGTCCGGCTGATAGATGTAGAACCCGTCAGCAATACTTCCCGCCACCTCGTCGTCCACATAAGACCAAGTCCAAAACAAACCATATTTTTTAGCAGTGACTAATTCAGTATCCATGATTCTATTATCTGCCTAACGCCTAAATTAAAGCGCGGCGAAGCCGTCGCTTTGAACGTCTTGTTCGGCTGCTCTTTCTCTCATTGTTTCCTCGAGTGGCTCCCAATGGTAAAGAATTGCAGCAAGAGCCCCAGCAAGTATTACTTGATGCCCCCGTTCCATCTCATCGAAGTGGGTATGTCCATGTCGAAGAGCGGCTGCGACACG
>JABXHG010000572.1 GCA_013393545.1 Alteromonadaceae bacterium
GGCGTTAGGCTGATCAACAGAAGGGCCCAGAGGTCAACAAAAAGAGCAAAAAAGGGAAGGGGTTTTATCTTGGGGGACTCAGGGAATAGTTTGAGGAGATGAAGAAAATGGGTGGGATCCGGGGGCAGCCTGACCAGGCGGCCGGTGGCATCCACCACCTCCGCTGTTTCCAGGCGGGAGCCGACCTGTTCCCGGACCTGGGACTGGGCACCAGTGCAAGGATACTATCCATTGTACCGCTGCTGAATGGTGGTGGCCTGTACGAGACCGGTGCCGGTGGTTCCGCGCCCAAGCACGTGCAGCAGCTGGTGAAAGAAAACCACCTGCGCTGGGATTCACTGGGTGAGTTCCTGGCCGTGGCTGTATCCCTGGAAGAGCTGGGCGAGAAGCACGATAACGCCCGCGCCCGCCTGCTGGGTCAGACTCTGGACACCGCTGTTGGCCAGCTGCTGGAGAACAACGAGTCTCCGTCCCGCAAGGCCGGTGAACTGGATAACCGTGGCTCCCACTTCCACCTGGCCCGTCACTGGGCAGCCGCGCTGGCTGAACAGAACGACGACCAGGACCTGAAGGCCTTCGCGGCGAAATTCGCCGAGAAGCTGGAAGCGGACAAGGACAAGATCCTGGAAGAGCTGACTGTAATCCAGGGCAAGCCGGCGGACATCGGTGGCTACTACCACGCACCGGCCGACAAGGTCTGCGCGGTGATGCAGCCGAGCGAAACCCTGAACAAGATCCTGGTGGAATTTGCCGAAGCGGCCAAGTAAACCGCGACGGTTAACCAGAGATCGGCGCCCTCGGGCGCCAACCGAAAAACCCGGAGTGCCTGCACAGGCCTCCGGGTTTTTTATTGGCCGGGTTTCAGGTTGTAAGGGTCAGGCATCGTCATCGTTGTCACTCTGATAACCCTTACCGGTTTCGCCGGCCTTTTGCAGTTGAGCCAGCGTGAGGGTGGGTCCGATCAGCTCAAACACCACGGTGGCGCCGATCACCAGTGGCAGGATGTAGTCCAGACTTGGCAGCCGCTCGGTGGCCACCAGCGCCAGGCCCAGCGCTACCCCGGCCTGGGGCATCAAACAGGCGCCCACCCGGTTGCGGGTCTGCGGGTCCGAGCCGGCAAGGTAGCCCCCTAGCCAGCCGCCGGCCACACGGCCAAGAATGCGGGCGCCAATGTAAGCCAGGCCCAAAGCGCCCAGCGCCGGCAGGGCGGCCCAGTGCATCTGGTATCCGGCCATGAAAAAGAACATGGCCAGAAACGGTTCGGAAATACCCTCGATGGAACGGAAAGGGCGAACATGATGGCGTGCCCGGTTGGCGACCACAATGCCCAGGGTCATGCAGGTTAACAGGTAGGATAGCTCCAGCCAGCTGGCCAACCCCGCCGCCACCAGCACAAAGCCGGCGGATTCCAGCAGCATGGGTTCACCAGGGCGGATGCGGCCAGTCAGCCAGGCCATGGGCAGGCCCAGCATAACGCCCAGAATTAGTGAACCGCCCACTTCCATGACCCCGTGCAACATGGCTGACGGGCCTTCAATATCGCCATTACCGAGCAGCAGGCCAGCTGCCACCAGTAGCACACTGAACAGCATGGCGCCCCAGGCATCATCAATGGCCACCACCTGAAACACCAGTCGGGTCAGCGGCCCGTTGGCACCGGCTTCACGCATGACATCGAGGGTGGCCGCCGGTGCGGTGGCGGTGGATATGCCAGCGAGCAATAGCGCGGCGGGGAGGTTGCCGGTGACGGCCCAGATCGCGAGAATGACTACGGTGGCCGTCATGATGGTTACCACCAGGCTGACAATCAGTGCTTCCTTGCCTTCTCTCAGTCCCTTGGCGGACATGCGTTCACCGAGCAGGAAGCCCACCATGGCCAGTGTTAGCTGGGTGATCAGACTGAAGTTGTCACTGGCATTTTCCGGCAGTAAATCCAGCAGTTCCGGCCCGGCCAGGGCTCCCAGCAACAACAGCAGGGTGACCCGCGGCACATGCACAATCTTGCCGAGTGCGTGGGCACCCAGCGCCAATAACAGAGTGGTGCCGATCAGAATGAGTGTGGCGGCGTGTTCCATCAGCGCTCCCGGTGGGTGGACATTGAGGCAGGGTTCAACTCATGTCGGTACAAGATAACACGCCCATGGAGCACGCGGGGCTCGACGGCGACAGGGCAAATGGCTACCTTAATGGTATGGACCCGCCTAAAAAAGCAACGGATGAACCAATGCCGCCAAACTGGCTTGACGAACCAGGTCCGACACAGATGGGAAAGGGCCGCAGCCCCCTGATACGGGCTTTGTGGGCAGTGCTGGTCTATCTTGTGGTTGGATTGTTGTGGATCACCTTCTCCGACCGTATCGCCGAGCTCTGGTTTCCGGACCCCGAGATGCTCTCGCGCGTGCAAACCTGGAAAGGGTATCTGTTCGTGGTGGTGACCGCCCTGGTGCTGTTTCTGGTTTTATTTCGCCAGTTAAGCAAGGACCGGCTGTTGCTGAACCTACAGCATCATCAGCGCCAGGCTTTGCGCCAGCGCGAGCACCAGCTGACGGTGTTGATGGACAACCTGCCGGGCATGGCGTATCGCTGTCTGTATGATCGCCACTGGACCATGATGTTTGTTTCAGGTGGGTGCCTGGAAGTGACGGGGTACAAGCCTGAAGAATTGGTTCACAATCATGCCGTGGCTTACGCGGATCTGATAGATCCAATGGACGCAGACAGAGTGGCAGAAGAGGTAGCGCTCGCTGTCAATTCCGGGGAATCTTTTTCAGTGGAATACGCTATCACGCGCAAAGACGGCCGCAAGATCTGTGTGTGGGAACGTGGTTGCAGTGTTGACGTGGCGGATGGCCGCAAGGTGCTTGAAGGTATCATGCTGGACATTTCCGACCGCAAGGCGCTGGAACAAGAGCTGGAAGAGCTGGCCACCACCGACCCGCTCACCGGCCTGCTCAATCGCCGGGAGTTCGGCCGGGTACTGGACGAAGAGCTGGCCAGGAGTGCCCGGTATCACCACTGCATGGCATTGCTCTGGATTGATTTTGACCATTTCAAGGAAGTAAACGACACCTGGGGTCACGCCGCCGGTGATAACGTGCTTTGCAGCGTTAGCCGACTGCTGGAAAGCAGCGTGCGAAGTATGGACTCAGTGGCGCGGTTTGGCGGTGAAGAACTGGTGATCGTGCTGCCCGAAATGGGAGTGATTGAAGCCGGAGAAACCGCTGAGCGCCTGCGGGCCCGGGTTCATGAACTGCCGATCAGGGTGGCGGACGAGCGTGACGTACATATCTCCATCAGCGTTGGCGTGGCAGTGTACCCGGATCATGGCCAGACCGCCGGCGATTTGTGCGCGGCGGCGGACCGGGCCATGTATCAGGCTAAATCCCGTGGGCGGGATTGTGTGGTTCAGGCCACCTGACGGGCAATCCAGGAATCGTAACGGGTGGCCAGCGCGCGTACGTAACGGGCTTCGCCATCGCTCATGCTGGCCAGCACCCCGTTGAAGATCCAGCCTCGCTCGTATAGTCCAAGCACCCGCTGCTCGTCATCCATGTTGACGCGCTGGTTCAGTTTTTTGCAAATGGCATCCAGCAGCGGCAGCTTCCGGGGATGTTTGATCGGGCCCTGGCGGTTGCTCACCGGCTGGTTGGCTGCGCGTGATGTCGGATGTTTTCTCATGATCCTCTCCTTGTGGTTTTGCGGCTGCAAAAACAGAAAACCCCGGAGCCTCACAGGCAACCGGGGTCTGGCGGAGAAGCTGCCCCGGTCACCGCAACGGCTCCCGGGACTGACCGAAAGCCGTTAGATGTCTTTCACCATGGCGTACGCAAACTGCCCCTTCTGGCAAGGTGCGGCAGCGTGGATTGGGAATGTCGGCATCTGTCGGGTCATCTCGGTTCTCGGTGTGTATTTCAATGGACAGTGTATAGGCAATGGCCGGCTTTGCAAGAGCCCCGCGCCTTCGGCAAACGCGTACAGACCCTGTAGCGGCCGCTGAGGATAATTCGCGCTGTCACGTGTTTTACGTTGTGCAATCCGCGGCGCCAATCGGTGCCGAAAGGATCTCTCCTTTTCTACGCAGCCTTATGGCTGCGTTTTTTTTGGCATACGGTAAGTGGGGGAGGCTTCTCCAAAACCGTGCGGAGCCAGGGATGGCGGAGCTCGAGCGCTACAGGGATGTATTCACAGCGTGTTTTGGAGAAGCCTCCCCCACTTACCGTGATGCGATGGTGGGTTCGTCTGAAGCAATCAGTTTGTGCCAGGTATGGTGCAGAATCAGCGCATCGTTGGCGGCCCGGTGCACCGGCAGGCCCAGTTCATGGATCACCTGTTTGCGCGTGGCCGACCACTGTTGAACCTGGGCCGGGTTGAGCAAGGCGGAGATCGATTCGAGCTGGAAGTGCGGAGTCAGGCCGGAGGCCCGGAACAGCCGGTGTAGCCAGAAGCTGTCGAAGGTCCAGGCGTCACAGAAGATCTGCTCTGGCAACAGCTCGTTAAGCTGGCGGGCCACGTCGGCGGCCGGCAGGCCTTCTGCCTGCAGTCGCTGGCGGGAGATACCGTGAATCTCCTCCGCACTTTCGGACCAGTTACTCCATTGCTGGTGCGGACAAATCAGCCAACTGTGCAGCTCGCCACTGGACAGACACACGCCAACCTCGATCGGATAGCTCTCGATCAGATTGAGGCTGGAAGCCTCGAAGTCGATAAATGCCGGTCTCGGGTTGGGGTCCATGATTCGCCAGTCCGTGTTCATGCGTTGTTTTGATTCGAGTTTACCCCTGATGCCGGCGGGACGCGAACCCAATACCCGGTGGGACTGTTACAATATGCGCATATTGGGTAACAGGCCAATGACACACTTGCGATTCTGGTGATACGCCAATGACTGACACCGTTGTTGTGATTTACTCCGGAGGGATGGACTCCTTCACGCTGCTACACCTGGCCCGGGCCCGGGGTTATCGGGTGCATGCCTTGTCGTTCAACTATGGCCAGCGCCATGTGCGTGAACTGGAAGCGGCCCGGGCCGTATGTCAGGCCGAGGGCATTCCCCACAAGATTATTGATATCCGCGCCATGAACGAAGTGATGGCCGGCTCGTCGCTGACCTCGGATATTGATATCCCCGAGGGGCATTACGCCGAAGACAACATGAAATCCACCGTGGTGCCCAATCGCAACATGATTCTGTTGTCGCTGGCCACCGGTTATGCGGTCACTGTTGGTGCGCAGAGTGTCTGGTTTGGCGCCCACGGCGGCGACCACGCCATTTACCCGGACTGCCGGCCGGAATTTATTGAAAAAATGGACGCTGTGTGCCGGGTGGCCAATTACCAGCCGGTGGCTATTGAAGCGCCGTTCATGCAGCTGGACAAGGGGGAAATTCTGGCCGAGGGCCTCAGACTGGGGCTGGATTACAGCCAGACCTGGACCTGCTACAACGGCCGGGAAAAGGCCTGCGGGCGTTGTGGTTCCTGCGTGGAGCGGCTGGAGGCGTTTGCTGACCACGATATCCGGGACCCCCTCGAATACGAGGCGCAGGCCTGATGTATCGGGTCAAGGAGGCGTTTTACACCCTGCAGGGCGAAGGTGCCCAGGCCGGGCGTGCCGCCGTGTTTTGCCGGTTCAGCAAATGCAATCTGTGGACCGGTCGTGAAAAAGACCGGGCCAACGCGGTCTGCTCTTTCTGTGACACGGATTTCGTGGGCATCGATGGCCAGAACGGCGGGCAGTTCCAGACGGCTGATCAGTTGGCCGCCCATATCAACAGCCTCTGGCCCGACGCCCCGGGCCAGCCCTACGTGGTGTGTACCGGTGGTGAGCCCCTGTTGCAGCTGGACACGCCTCTGATCGATGCCCTGCACCGGGCCGGCTTTGAGATCGGCGTGGAAACCAACGGTACCCTGCCGGCGCCGAAAGGCATCGACTGGCTGTGTGTCAGCCCGAAAGCCGATGCCGAGGTAGTCATTACCGAGTGTGACGAGCTGAAGCTGGTGTACCCGCAGACACTGGCGCCACCGGAGCGTTTCGTACATATTCGCGCACGGCATTTTTTCCTCTCGCCCATGGCCTCGCCCTCCGCACCGGATGGCGAATCGTCCGATCCCGTGCGCCAGAGTAACACCGCCAAAGCCACGGCCTACTGCCTCGCCCACCCGCGCTGGCGGCTGACGCTGCAGATGCACAAGATTATCGGCATTGATTAATCGGCCAGATCCAGATCGGTGAATACCGGGTTGTGATCGGAGGCACGCCAGGGCCCGGTTGCTGGCCGCGCTGGCAGGCGGGTCAACGCCCGTGGCTCGTCCGCGTTGACGTTCCAGGCGCGGGCGCTGGTGGCTCTTTGTCGCAGCCCCGGTGATGCCAGCAGATAATCCAGCGACCCTCTCTCGCCCTTGTACCGGTAGCTGTATTGGCGGCAGCCGGAGTCTCCGCAGCGGTGAAATTCGTGCACCAGGCTGTGGTAGCCGGCGTCTTCCAGCTGTTTTAGCGGGGCTTCCCGGGCATAACTGTTCAGGTCGCCGGCGATCAGGGTGCCCACAAGCTGTTCCGGTACCGGTAGCGTTTCCAGCCAGGCCAGTATGGCCCGGGTTTCCCGAACCCGCCGCTGGCTGAAGCAGCCCTGCCCGTCGTCCCGGTCCTGGTTGGCACCGCTGGCGTTACGACAGGATTTGGACTTCAGGTGGGGAACCACGACCCGGATCTGCACCGTCTGGCCGGCACGGGAGAAACGCTGGCTGACCGGCGGCCGGCTGCTGTGGCCAAAGCGCCCGGAGGTGAGTCGGCGGGGCTGGCCGTGAGTGTTTACCCGGTCACTGCGGTAAAGCAGTGCGGTGCGGATGGCATCGCCCCCATCCTGGCCCGGCGTTTTCACGAACTGCCACTCTGGCCCCAGGCTGTCGGCCAGTTCCGCGATGGCGCTGTACCGGCCGTAGCCGTCGTTTTCCAGCTCTGAAACCGCCAGTATATCGGCATTGCTTTGCTGAACCAGAGTCGCCAGCCGATGTTTCTGTTTCTGGAAGCCACTGACGGTTTCCGCGCCCCGGTCGGTGGGAAAGCCGCCTCCCCGGCCGTCGCCGTTGAAGTAGTTCTGCAGGTTCAGGGCCATGACCCGAATGGCCTGCCCAGGCGGCGGGGGTGGAACGGGGCGCGGGCTGTTGCGGGATGTGAATTCGGGATCGGCGTCCGGGTGAAGGCGCCACTGGCCAAACCGGTAGTCAAGAATGCCAGCCAGCTGGCCGATTCTGTCACCGGCGCGCACGGGGTTGTCCGGGGTCAGCCCGCCGGGTGGCCAGGGCACCGGCTCGGGATGGCGAACTTTGCGGCCATCATCCAGAACTATCCGCTGATGCTGGTTTTGTCGGCTGTGGGTCTTCGCCTGTGGCCCGGGTGGAAACAATTCGGTGCCGGTGGTCTGGTCCCCCGCCGCCAGTGTCAGCTCGCCGTAAACCGCCAGCTGGTAATGCTCGATAACAGTCAATGGCTCGGTAAAGCGCACCCGCATGTTTTCCAGCGATTCCGGCGGTTGCGACCAGGGCAGGGAGACAGCCTCGGGCTCGGGCATCCGGCCTTCGCCACAGACAAGGAGATCTTGCACCGACACCATTTCGGTCAGCCCGTGATATTCCTTGATGGTGCCGGTGATTCGCAGGCGCTGGCCCACCCGGCCGGTTTGCCGGTTGGTGTAGATAAACAGGGCTTCGGAGGTGGCGGGATCGTCATCGGCTTCGGCATCCGCCTGTTGCAGGTAGAAGCCGTCAAACCCGCCCTGGTAACGGGCGTCACGGGTCAGAATGCCTTCCACGGTGACGCTTTCGCCCACCAGTTGAGATTGCCCACCGGCGCTCTGCACCTGATGAATACCGGTTGCCGGCCGGCCACAGCGGTCAGCCTGTGCCGTCAGCGGCCAGAGGGCCGCCAACAGCACCAACACAAGCAGGCGGGTATGGTGTCGGGGTCGGTTATTCACCCGGACCGTCTAGCTCAGACCGGCCACCGCTTTAAGCGCCCGCTCCCGTGGGCTGCCAAAGCCTAGCTGGTCCGGGTTGGCCAGTTCCAGTTGCTGTACCAGCGGGTCCGGATGACTGTTGTCCAGGTTAATGCCGATCTGGCTCAGCACGTAGGGCGCCAAGGCGGCCCGGGTGTTGATTTCCAGGCGCCCGTTGCGCATGCCGAAATCACCGGCGATGATTTGCTGCTGGGCGTCGCCCAGGCGTTGGTCCGGTGTGATCACCAGGGTGACCCGGCGCTGCCAGTCTTCATCCTGCTCCGCGGTGCGTTTGATTTTCTGCGCCTGTACCCGGGGCGAGGTATGAAAACGGCTCAGGGCGAAATCCCGGTATTCCCGGTTGGCATTGCACCAGGCCCGCACGTGCCAGTCGTTACCACTGGCCACCAGTGTGTGTGGTTCGAACAGGGTTTCCGAGGCTTCCGGACGGCTGAGCGAGACATAGGCGCCTTTCAATTGGCGTCGCTGGCGAATGGCGGTGACCACCGCTCGCATGGTTTCCGGCAGTATCTGCCTTGCCAGGCCGGGTACCACGGCATTGCCGGGAACCTCCAGGTGCAGGTCGGCCAGGGTGTCGCTTAACCGGTGATGGCGCGCCAGCACTTCCTGATATTCGGTGACCGTGCCCCGGGTAACCACCGGTTTGAACTGCTCGGCGGGTACATAGCCCTTGAGATGCCGGTCGTACAACAGGTTGCCCGGCGCCAGCTCACGCAGGTAGGTATTGATATCTTTTGACGCCTGCTGACGCCCAATCCCGAAGCTGTGGCAGATATGATTGGTGGTCAGCCGGCCTTCCCACAGGGCAATGGTCTCGATCAGCTGATAACGGATTAACAGATCCCAACGAATGGGCCAGTCGGTTTTTTTCATGGCCAGGCAGCTCGTGTCCGGTGGATGGTGTGGCCGTATGATAACCACTCCCTTGGGCCAGTTGTGTGACCCTTCATTAATGTAAAATAGCGTAAAATTCGCTGCCATGAACTAATTGGCATTTCGGCAAATCCGTAGTAGCTGGCTACCTGTTTGGCTGCTTTAATGCCGGCCAATGATCAATGACTGATCACCCCTCTTACCGACACCGGCCAACCGCCCCGTTTTACCGCTGGAGCTTTCGATGACCCGAATGGTCGCTTCCTTGTCTGCGTTGCTGCTTAGCATTGTGCTTTTGGTCAGCGGCAATGCTTTTTTAATGACTTTGCTGGGTATTCGTCTGAGTATTGAGCAGGTGTCGCCGGATGTCATCGGCTGGGTGCTGGTGTGCTATTCCATTGGCTTTGTGCTGGGCACACTGTATGTCCAGAAGATCATTGGCCGGGTGGGTCATATTCGGGCGTTTGCCGCGTTTGCGGCCATGGCGGCGGTCGTGGCCCTGCTTTACCCGATGGCAGTGTCCGCCGTGTTCTGGGCGGTGTTACGGGTGTTGTCCGGATTCAGTATCGCCGGCGTGCTGGTGGTGATTGAAAGCTGGTTCTCCAGCCGTGCCACCAGTGCCAACCGGGGTTCGTTGTTTGCGGTTTACCAGATCGTTTTCTACCTGTCCGCCGCCGGCGGCCAGCTGATTGTGAATGTGGGTGATCCGGCCAACTTCATGCCGTTTTCCCTGGCTGCGGTGCTGCTCACCCTGGCGTTGATTCCGCTGGCACTGACCCGCATGGAGGCGCCGGTGATTGAACATACCGAACGTATGTCGGTGTTCAAGCTGGCAAGGGAATCGTTTACCGGGGTGGCCGGGGCGCTGATCAGTGGTGTGATGATTGGCGGCTTTTACGCTTTGGGGCCGGTCTACGCCACTCTGGTGGGGCTGGACGTGGCGAAAGTGTCCACCTTCATGGCTAGCGCCATTGTAGCAGCCATGCTGTTTGCCTGGCCCATTGGCCGGGTGTGTGACCATTTCGACCGGCGGCGGGTGATGTTTGTGGTGTCGGTTACAGCGGCTTCAGCAGCGCTGGGTGTGGCCGTGTTTGGTGCTGACCAGCTGGCGCTGCTGACCGTGTTGGTGGGTATTTTTACCGGCCTGTCGGCGACCCTCTACCCGGTCGCCGTGGCCATTACTAATGACCGCATGGACAGCAACCGTATTGTAGCCGCCAGTGCCACCCTTTTGCTCAGTTACGGCATTGGCAGTGTGATTGGCCCGATTGTCATGGCCGAGTTGATCAGCCGTCTGGGCCCGGCCGGGCTGTTCTATGGCAATGCCGCTTTCCTGTTGGTGCTGGCGGGTATTACCAGCTACCGGATTTCCCACACCGAGGATGTGCCGGTTTCCGAGCAGGAACACTTCGTTCCTGCCATGCCGGAGACTTCGCCGGTGCTGACGGAAATGGATCCGCGTAACGAGGCATTCCACGAGTCGCCGGAAGTCGAGGCGGAAAGAGAGCAACAACGCCAGAACACTTGATACGGGTTGGTGAGATCAGCAACGATTGGTTTTGCGTACCTGTTTTTTCATCACCGGTTAGCATACTATTGGTGAATATCAATAAAAGTATACCTGTTGCAGGATTCAAGGCAGCGACAGATGAAATTGGCCTGCCGACGTTATCAGGAGTGCAAGACATGAGAGAGCAGTTTCCGTTTGCCGTGGCCCGGGTGACCCGCCGCTGGCGCAAGATGCTGGATGAACGGTTGAAAGATCTGGGGGTCACCCAGGCCCGCTGGAGCACCATGTTCTATCTGCAGGAGGGCGGCGAAGGCCTGACACAGCGTGAACTGGCCAGCCTGATGGCCATTGAAAATCCCACCCTGGTGCGTTTGCTCGACAGCCTGGAGCAGCAGGAGCTGATCGAGCGCCGGCCCTGCCCGAACGATCGCCGGGCTCGCCGCCTGTACCTGACCAAAGCAGGCCGTGCGTTTATGGACGAACTGGCTCAGCGTGCCGAGACTTTGCGGGAGGAAATGCTGGAAGGTATTTCCGATAAAGAGGTGGAATGCACCCTGAAAGTATTCCACAAGATCATGGAAAACGCCGAAAAGCAGAAATAACTTTGCTCGGGGGCTTCGAGTGTGCAACTTGAGCTTGTCCCGAAAATTGCCTATTATTGCTGTCCCTTCGGGGGAGTAGCCGTCGCTCTGATGATTCAGGCGAATGGTAGTCAACATAATTGGGGCTCAATCTCCATGGCTACCATGTTCCCGCACCCGGTGTGCGGAATTGGCAAGACCCGGGGCCGATCACCTCCAACGGGCGGAAGGTGAGCGGTCTCGTGTCTGTTAACCTCCGCCCTGAGTGATGTCTGAATGGATGCCTTTCTCGCTTCTACCCTCGCGGTCACCATTGCCGAAATCGGTGACAAAACCCAGCTGTTGTCGCTGTTCCTGGTCGCCAAGTACGCCAAACGCACACCCATTATCCTGGGCATTCTGATTGCCACGGTGCTCAATCATGCCCTGTCGGCCTGGCTGGGTGCGTGGGTGGCCAAGTGGTTCCCGGAAGCCTGGTTGCCCTGGATTCTGGCGGTCAGCTTTATTGCCATTGCCCTGTGGTTGCTGGTTCCGGACAAGGACGACAGCGCCGAATCGCGGTTTCTGGGCATGGGCGCGTTCATGGCAACAACGGTGATGTTTTTCCTGGCGGAAATTGGCGATAAAACCCAGGTAGCCACTGTGGTTCTTGCGGCGAAGTATACCGAAACATTCTGGGTTATTATTGGCACCACGGTGGGTATGTTGCTGGCCAATGTGCCGGTGATTCTGGCCGGGCGCTGGTTGATGGAACGTTTGCCGCTGGCGACTGCCAGAATAAGTGCCAGTATTCTGTTTCTCTTGCTCGCGATCGCCACGGTCTGGAGTACCCTGGCCACTGCCTGACCGAATGCCGGCCCGCCGGTAACGACAAACCGAATTGGAAAGAGTGTTATGCAGTTCAAAAGCGGTTTTCCCTGGTTGTGGTGCCTGCTGGTTGCCATCTCGTTTCCGGCGCTTGCCCAGAGCCCTGCGGACAATGCTCAGGCTAGCGGCGACGCGCTGGAAGAAGCCAAAGACGACCGCTCATCCAGAGTGCCGGCCTTCCAGCCGAAGGGGGATCTGGCCGGGGAAATCGAACTGTTTACTACCAAATACGAAGACACCTTTGCCGGCATCGGTAGTGACCTCGCTCTGGGTTACCTTGAGCTGGTCAAGGCCAATCCGGGGGTGGATCCCTGGCTGCCGGGGGAAGGCACCAGTATCACCCTGCCCCGCATGTATGTGCTGCCCGATGCCCGCCGGGAAGGCATCGTTATCAATCTGGCCGAATACCGGCTCTACTACTACTCTGAAGACGGGGTGCAAGTGTACCCGGTGGGCGTGGGTACCGAGGAAAATCCCTCTCCCCTGACCGATGCGCAAGTCACCATGTCGCTGGAATCCCCTGCCTGGTACCCACCGGCCAGTATTCGTGCGGAATACGAGGCCTCTGGTGACTATTTGCCCAGAATGATTCCACCCGGGCCCGGTAACCCCCTCGGTACTCATGCTCTGATTCTGAGCGAAAAAGGTTACCTGATCCACGGCACCAACAAGCGTTTTGGCGTGGGCACTGCGGTCAGCCATGGTTGTTTCCGTATGTACAATGAGGACATTTCCCGGTTTGCCTACCAGATTAGCAAGGGCACCCCGGTGCAGGTGATTCGGGAGCCGGTGAAGATCGGCATTTCAGAAGGGGAAGTCTGGCTGGAAGTGCACCGGCCCAAAGAAGACTATCCGGACGAGGATCGGGAACGGCTGTGGCAACAGGTGCAGACAAAACTGGCGGAATTCCGGGAACGACACCCGGAAATACAGGTCAAACGCCAAGAAATCGAAGTGGCTGTTGACCAGGCCGATGGCATCCCAATGATGATTGGTGAGACACTGGCAGTGGCAACCAACGACCAGGCCGCGCAACCGGACCGGGAAAAGGAAGACCAACCGGACGAGAGTGATTCAGGGCAAACGCTGTATTTCTGAGCCCCCGGAATCGCTGGGGCGGCCGGCAAAGGGAGTGTGTTATGAGCCGAACCATGATCCACCTGTGCATGCTGTTACTGTTTGCCGCCGTTGGCTGGCAGGTGCATGCCCAATCGTCCGTCAACAACGGGACCGCTATGGTGCTGTCGGTGGAAGGTGCGATCGGCCCGGCCACCAAAGATTACATTGAGCGGGGCATCGCCCGGGCAGAAGCCCAGGATGCCCGCGTGGTCGTTCTGCAAATGGATACGCCGGGCGGCCTGATGGATTCCACCCGCGATATCAACAAAGCCATCCTGGCGTCCAGTGTGCCGGTGGTTACCTACGTCAGCCCTCAGGGCGCCCGTGCCGCCAGTGCTGGCACTTACATTCTTTATGCCAGCCACATTGCCGCCATGGCGCCGGCGACCCATCTGGGGTCAGCCACACCGGTGCAGATGGGTGGAGCCCCGGGCAGTCCGGAACCGGATGCCAACGGCCCGGCAGATGATAACAGTGCCAATCAGAACCAGGACGAAGCCGGCGAAAGTGACAGCCGAGAAGGCAACACCGCCATGGAACGCAAAGTCTTGGAAGATGCCGTGAGTTACATCCGCGGACTGGCTGAACGCCATGGCCGTAATGCCGACTGGGCCGAGAAAGCCGTGCGCGATGCGGTCAATCTGGGCAGCAGTGAGGCCCTGGAGCTGGGCGTCATCGACCAGGTTGCCCCGAACCTGCAGACACTGCTGGAAAGCATCGATGGCCGCACCGTGGTCATGGCTGGCGGTGAAAAAACACTCAATACGGCTGATCTCACCCTGGTGCGCGCCGAACCGGACTGGCGTACCAAACTGCTGTCGGTTATTACCGATCCTAACGTTGCCTACTTCCTGATGATCATCGGCTTTTACGGCATCATCTTCGAACTGGCCAACCCTGGCGCCATTGTGCCCGGGGTGATCGGGGCCATCAGCCTTATTCTCGCGCTTTTCGCTTTCCAGGTATTGTCCGTCAACTACGCCGGGTTGGCGTTGATTCTGCTGGGGCTGGCACTGATTGTCGCCGAGGCCTTTGCCCCCAGCTTCGGCATACTGGGAATAGGCGGCATCATTGCGTTTGTGATCGGCTCGGTGATTTTGATGGATGGCAGTCACCGGGATATCTCTCTGCCCACCATCGGTGGTACCGCGCTGGTGGCCGGCGGCTTCATTCTGTGGACAGTCACCCGTTTTCTCAGCCTGCGACGGCGCACGCCGGTCAGTGGCAGCGAATTCATGGTGGGTGAAACCGGCACCGCCATGAGTGACTTTCACGCCGACCACGGCCACTTCCGGGGACATGTCTGGATCAGCGGCGAGCGCTGGAACGCCCTGAGCCAGGTGCCGCTGACCGACGAGACGCCGGTCAGAATTATTGCGGTTAACGGGCTCACCCTGGATGTGGAGCCGGCGGACGATAATTGAGAGACAGAGAATTAATCAACGGCAAACCAAGGAGGCCGTATGAACCTGGGCGATTTTATTCCCTATCTTGCACCCACGGTGGTGCTGCTACTGATTCTCGGTTCGGCAATCAAGATTCTGCCGGAGTACGAGCGTGGCGTGGTGTTCTTTCTGGGCCGGTTTCAGGCGGTGAAAGGCCCGGGGCTGATCATTGTGATTCCCGGTATCCAGCAAATCGAACGGGTAGATTTGCGGGTGATTACCCTGGACGTGCCTACCCAGGACGTGATTTCACGGGATAACGTAACGGTGCATGTCAGTGCGGTGTTGTATTTCCGAGTGGTGGATCCAGAGAAAGCGATCATCCAGGTGGAAGACTTCGGCGATGCTACCAGCCAGTTGGCACAGACCACTCTGCGCTCAGTGCTTGGTAAGCACGACCTGGATGAAATGCTGTCAGAGCGGGATAAGCTGAACGCCGATATCCAGGAAATCATCGATGCTCAGACTGAGGGCTGGGGCATCAAAGTGGCCAATGTGGAAATCAAGCATGTGGACCTGGACGATTCCATGATACGCGCGATTGCCCGCCAGGCTGAGGCCGAGCGCGAGCGCCGGGCAAAAGTTATTCACGCCGAGGGTGAGTTGCAGGCGTCGAAGAAACTGGTGGAAGCGGCCGAAGTGATGTCGGCCGAGGCAGGGGCCATGCAGTTGCGCTATCTGCAAACTCTGTCTGACATGAGCACCAAGAACTCGTCGACGATTGTTTTCCCGTTGCCCATGGATCTGCTTCAGAACTTTATCAAAAATCCATTGGCACCAACGGTTACCCCGAAAAAACCGGAAGGCCAGGAGCCGCCTTCGTCTTCGTAAGTCCCGAAAAGCAGGCGAAAAAAAAGGCCGGGGTTACCGGCCTTTTCTGCATCTGCGTGGCTCTTACTTCTGAGCGGCACGCTCAAGCATGCGCTTGGCACGCTCGTTGGCTTCGTCAGCAGACTTCTGGGCAGCGCGAGCGGCAGCCAGAGCTTCTTCAGCGGTCTGCTGAGCAGTGCTGGCATCGCTGGCAGCGCTGTTCGCAGTGTTCAGTGCGTTCTCGGCTGTTTGTTCAGCGGAAGTCGCGGTTGCGTTTGCTTCGTCCAGAGCAGACTGGTTGGTGGCACAGCCAGCGGTTACGGCAGTGGCCAGCGCGAATCCGGCGATCATCAGTTTACGCATGGTAAATCCCCTAATTGGTCGTTTTATTTCCTGAAATTGAGGAAGCCGGCTTGGACGACTTCCTGTCAGCTCGGTGCGATAGACTTCGGCTACCAGAGTCTTGCAACAGTGTAAAACAGTCTGAGACAAAATGTTAACCGGAGATCAGTAAATTTTCTTAACCCGTGACAACGACTTATTGCTTCTGTGACAGGACTCAGGCTGGTTCCGCATTCATGGCTCGATGCGGATGGGCGTACCGTTGTCCACCAGTGACCAGATTTCGTCCATGGCTTCGTTGGATACTGCAATGCAGCCATCGGTCCAGTCCAGGCCTGCGTAGGCAAAAGCCAGATCGCCGGCGTTATTGGGCAGGCCGTGAATCATGATGCTGCCGCCCGGCTCCAGCCCCCAGGCTTCGGCCAGTTCCCGGTCGCGGTCGTTTGGGTAGGAAATGTGGATGGATTTGTAGAAATCGCTGTCTGGCAGGCGCCAATCGAGCACGTAGTTGCCTTCGGGGGTGCGTTCATCGCCTTCCGACAATTTGTGACCCTCGGGTTCATCGCCCAGGGACACCCGGTAGCTGCGTACCGCTTGTTGTTGGTCATCCAGCAGATAAAGGCGGCGTTCAGCTTTACGCACCAGCACCTGGGTCACTTCCAGTAGGTCTATATCCTCGGCATTTTGCGATGCTACCTGTGGTAGTACCGATATGCGCGGGTCGATTTTGGCGAGTCTCTCGTTGCCGTTGGTGAGGTCAGCCATCAGCAACAGCGGGATAATCAGGAAAAGCCGAAAGACCATTGAGTCCACGCACCCAAGATGCTGGTTAAAGTTTGTTCATGCAGTGTATCGCACCGGTACCCGGGCGGCTACCTACTGTTCCATCTTCAGGCCGACTTTCGTCACCCGGTCCGCTTTTGTGGCCCGGGCCACCAGGGTGACGGGCCCAAGCGTGACCCTGTCGCCTACTACCGGATGACCTTTGGTGCGCCGGGCAAAGCATTCGGCCAGTGACAATTCCGGTGCCAGACCATCGAATTCGATGCCGTAGGCCTGCTCCACATCGCCTAGAAGGGCCTCGCCGTTCAGTACAAAGTCACCGAAGAACGCTCGTTCGGCCAGGTGCCCGGGAGCCTGCCGGCCACTGAGAGCTTTGCCCAGTTCGCCCAGAACCGACGGGGTGGCAAACATGGCGATGGTATCGCCGGCCGACACTTCCAGATCTTTGGTGGGTTGCAGACACTGGCGTTTGCGGAACACGCCAGCCACGGCGGTGTCCACCGGCAATCGGAGTTGCCCCAGTTTCTTGGGCTGCTCCCAGTGTTTGCCCCGTAACGGGAACAGCATCAGCTCGTGGTCCCCCGCACTGGGTGCATCCAGCGGTAACCGGCGGAATGGTTCGTTGCTTGAGGGAACCTCCAGCCCCAGCTTTCTGGCCAGGGGAGCCATGGTGGTGCCCTGCACCAGCAGTGATACCAGCACGATGAAAAACGCCGCGTGGAACACCAGCTGTGCATCGGGCAGATCGGCAATCACTGGAAACAGCGCCAGCACAATCGGTACGGCACCCCGTAAGCCGACCCAGCTGATAAAGCCCAGCTCCCGGCGGTTAAAACCAAAAGGCCAGAGGGTTGCGAAGATGGTCAGGGGGCGAATGACGAAAATAAGTGACAAAGCGAGGATCAAGCCGGCTCCGGCCAGGGGCAGCAGATCGGTGGGGGTCACCAGGAGCCCCAGCATGAGGAACAAACACAGCTGGGCAAGCCAGGCCAGTCCGTCATGCACCTGCAGGATCATCGGCATCATGCGCACGCGGCGGTTACCGATGACGACACCGGTGAGGTAGATGGCGAGAAAGCCCGAGCCGCCCAGGGCATTCGTGGCTGAAAATACGACAATACCGGCGGCTGCAACCAGCAGTGGATATAACGCTGGTGTCAGGCGAATACGGTTGGCCAGTTGCACCACCAGGTAGCCGGCTACCGGGCCGATGGCCAGGCCCAAGCCGAATTGCCGGGCCAGCATCAATAGCGCGGAGCCGGCATCGTTGGCCCCCTGCTGGCTGATTAAGGTAACCAACATCAGGGTCAGGAAGATGGCCATCGGGTCGTTACTGCCCGATTCAATTTCCAGGGTGGCGCTCACCCGTTCATTCAAATGCAGACCCCGACCCTGAAGCAGCGAGAACACCGCAGCGGCATCGGTGGAGGAGATGATGGCACCGATCAGCAAGGCCATGAGCCAGTGCAGGTCAAAGACCCACCAGGCCACCACGGCCGCCCCCGCAGCAGTCAATGCTACCCCCACCGTGGCCAGCACCAGCGCCGGACGCAGGCCAACCCGGAAGGTTTCGACCCGGGTACGCATGCCGCCATCAAGCAAAATGACAGCCAGAGCCAGATTGGCGACAACAAAGGCGAGCTCGAAGTCGTCGAAAACAATGCCCCCGGGGCCGTCCTCACCCATCAGCATGCCGACTACCAGGAAAATCAGCAGCACAGGCAGCCCGACCCGGCTGGACAGTGGGCTGATGACAATGCTGATGACCAGCATCAGAGCGCCGACAAGAGTGAGCGTAGGATCCATTGGACTCCGGGTCTCAACAGGCAGCCCGCCCTGGGGCAGGCCTGGATGGTTATGACAATGGCTGCATCAATAACTGCAGGAGGCTTACATTATGCCGGCGGGAACCGGCACTCGTCACCTTCTGCCACCAGATGGATGTCGGCAAACAGTGCGCCGGTAGTAGCGCCGGTGTTATCACTGTCCGAGGCAATGGCCAGTTGCAGAGTCTGCGCTGAGCCGGTTTCGAACAGCTGTTGTAAGTCCTGCCGCAGGTTGCGTCTTTCGGTGACCCATTGTCTGGTATCTTCACTACCGGTGCGCAACACCATCATTTGGGCTCGGTCGGTGTAGGCGTTGGCTCGGGTAGTGCCGATCGGGTGTTTGTTGTCCCATACATAATTGATAGCGGCATCGGGCAAATCACTGCCATGCAGGGTACGGGCCGCGCCCAGTTTGAGGCGGGTGCCCAGGGTCATGGCGCTGCTGGGCAAATCGAAGGTGACGTACATGCGGGCGGCGTAATCGTCACCGGATTTTTTGTTCATGTCGGCCTGCTCGATGGGCTCATCCACCCACCAGCGCCAGCACAGCACCGGCGTTTTTTGCAGATCCGCCTTCAGTGGCCGGGCCAGAAGGGCCATACTCCCCTGCGCACGCGCTTCGACGGCATTAACGCCCTGATGCTGGCGCAGGCGGTAGTCGGTGGCCGGGATGTCTTCATCGAACCGCACAATTTGCCAGGGTTGTTCCGGAATCTGCTGGTACTGGCTGAAATCACCCAGTACCACCGGCTGGCTGGCAAGAGCAGGGCCGGCGATCACAAGAGCGATACCGAATGGGGTCAGCGACCGATGAATCATGGCGTGGCTCCTGTGGTTTTCCGGGACGCCGTGGGGGAGTGCGCCGATAAAAGCGTTGGGAAGTATTGGCTGAGGTATTGAAGGTCTTCCGGTTCGTCGATATCCGATAGCGGAGCACTTTCGTACCAGCGCCATCCCAGGCCTCGCAAGCGTTGTCGGGTGAGCGCGGCTACCTGGCTGGTGCTCCAGGGCATGTCGTGGAATAGCTCAGGTGCCGGGCGAGTCAGCCCCAGCAGGGAATAGCCGCCATCCAGCACCGGGCACAGGCAAGCGTGGTGTGTGTTCAGCGACGCTGCCATGGTGCGTAGCTGATTGGCGTTCAGATCGGGGCAATCGGTACCGATCAGGATCACCGGCGACCCTTTGGCGAGGCCCTGCCCAGAGGCTCTTTCCATTTTCTGCCCGAGATCGCCGTCGGCCTGCTGACTCAGTTCCGCCTGGCCCGCGCTGATCAGTGCTTGCCAGAAAGGCGCGTTAACCTCGGGGGCGACACACAATTCCACCGGGCCGAGGGCTGCTTTCCTGGCCTCGGCCAGGGTGTGCCTGAGCATGTGTTCGGCCAGCTGTGCTGCACCGGCTGCCCCGAGCGCCGGCATCAGACGGGTTTTGGCAAACCCGGGCCGGGGTTCCTTGGCGATGATAATGATGCGGGTTTCTGAACTCATGAGTAGCGCTCCGCCAATTGTGCCGCCGGGACGCCTCGCCAGTAGGCCCAGCGCAGCTGCCACATCAGCCAGATGGTGCGCCAGCTGCCGTGGGTGTCCCACCGACGCCCCGATGTGGTCACTCTATGCTTCAGACACACCGGGGAGCGGATTTGTTTCAAACGTTTGCAGATTTCCACATCTTCCATCAAAGGCTGTTCGGGAAAACCACCCACCTGGTTGAAGGCTGCACGGGTCATGAACAGGCTCTGGTCGCCGGTGGCAATGCCGGTCAGTCGGGAGCGGTGGTTCATGAGCCAGGCCACCATCGGGAGTATTCGGGAGCGCCCTTTAATGCGCACATCGAATCGGCCCCAGCTAATGGTCGATTGGCGTAACGAGTTCAATAAATGGGTGTCCGCGTCTGCCGGTAACCTGGTGTCGGCATGAAGAAATAACAGGCAAGAGGCGTTTGTTGCATCGGCCCCGGCGTTCATTTGTCGCGCCCGGCCCCGGGGTGCCTGGATAACGGTGAAACCTCGCTGGCGGGCCAGCGAGGCGCTGCCAGTGTTGGAGGTGGTCGAGCAGGCTGGGCAGTGCGTCCGCTTCGTTGAGTATGGGAACAATGATTGCCCAGTCATTTGGGGCTGAGGTCATGAGCTGTTCCGTGGGCCTTGGTATTTAACGCGTTACTCTACCACCATATCACTCATGGCCCATGCAGCCCCCGTTTGATGAACGTTTGTTGTTGGGCTTGTGGTCAGTGCAGTTTTAGTCTGGGTTTCATGGCACGGCTGATTTTATCCATCAGCCAGATGATGCCTGTACGCACGAAGCCGTGCAGCGCCACTTGGTGCATGCGGTAGAGCGATACATAGAAGAGTCTGGCGACTTTACCCTCAATGTACATGCTGCGCCCCCCAAGGTTACCCATCAGGTTGCCCACGGTGGTATAGCGACTAAAGTTGATCAGCGAACCGTGATCGTTGTACACGAAGGGCACTGCGGCCTTGCCTTTCAGTCGATTGCGCAGGGTTTCATACAAGGCATCGGCTTGCTGGTGAGCTGCCTGAGCCCTCGGTGGCACCGGCTGTTTAGATCGAGGCTGCGGGCAGGCGGCGCAGTCGCCGAAGGCAAAAATGCTGCTATCCCGGGTGGATTGAAGTGTTTGGTCGACCACCAGCTGATTACTGCCATTGCTTTCCAGTCCATCAAGTCCTGCCAGAAAAGTGGGTGCCTTGATACCAGCGGCCCAGATGGTCATCTCCGACAGCCGTTCAGTACCGTCTTTCATGATCAGGCTGTCTTTCCTGATTTCTTTGACTGGCTGGCCTGTCAGCACCTGAATATTCTGGCGCTGCAATTCGCGGGTGGCACCGGCGGACAGGCGGGTGGGAAGTGCCGGCAGGATGCGCTCGGCCGCCTCAATCACCGTGATGGAGACATCGGAGGGCTTGAGGTGATTCATGCCGTAAACCGGCAACTCCCGGGAGGCCATTCGCAATTCCGCCGCCAGTTCCACGCCGGTTGCCCCCGCACCGATGATGCTGATGTTGAGTTTGTGGTGTTGGTTCAACAGCGCTTCGTGGTTTTTTCTGAGGAACGCATTAAGCATAAGGTTGTGAAAGCGTCGTGCCTGCCGCAGGCAGTCCAGAAACAGGCAATGGTCCTGTGCACCGGGTGTTCCGAAGTCGTTGGCGGTACTGCCAACGGCGAGAACCAGTGTGTCGTAGTGTAATCGTCTCTCTGGAACCACCTCTTGGCCTTCTTCGTCATGGAAGGGCGCGATTGTGATTTCCTTGTCGGCACGATTCAGTCCACTCATCCGGCCTAGTTGAAACTCGTAGTGGTGTTTACGGGCGTGAGCACGATAATTGACTTCGTTGGCGCTGGCGTCCAGCGAGCCCGAGGCCACTTCGTGCAGCAAAGGCTTCCAGACGTGAGTCAGCCCGGCGTCTACCAGTGAAATCCGGGCCTTTTTTTTCCGGCCCAGATGGTTGCCCAGACGGGTGACCAGTTCCAGGCCCCCGGCTCCGCCGCCGACTACCACAATGTGATGCAGATTACCCATGAAATCAGCTCTTTAAAGAAATGAGAGCCAAACAATCTCGAAGAACTTGTGGAAAACTGCTTGGCTATCGTCTCTCATCGGGGCTGAGTTTCGCCTCGCTATGCTAAGACGCAGTGCCGAAACAGAAAATCGCACCAGGGTGTTGATTGAGTAGTGCCTTTGGCCAGGGTCACAGGGTTAAAAGCGGGGGAATCCGTTGGCGCCTTCAGGCTCCGGGGCAAGGTCAGGAAACGGGCAACAACAGACTGGTGATCAGCGCTCTGAGGCGATTTGGTTTGACTGGCTTGTTCAGGATGGGGAGCCCTCTGGAGCGCATCATTTTACGAGTTTCATCGCTGTGATCGGCCGTAATGAGCGCCGCTGGTACGTCTTTGGACAGCTGGGCTCTCAGTGCCTCAATGGCCTGACATCCGGTATGCCCGTTGTCCAGATGAAAGTCCGCGAGGATCACAAGTGGTGTCACACCCTGTTGTATGTGGCTCAGGGCCGAGGCTTCGTTGTGGGCCAGATGCACTCGGCAGTTCCAGCGCTCCAACAGGCGTGCCATGCTTTCCAGCACCATGGGCTCGTTATCAATCACCAGAATATCGGCACCCGAGAATCCGTTGCTGGCAGCGGCCGGATACTTTTCCGGGGTTGGTGTGCGCAGGGGTAGGCGTTGCTCAAATGGTACTGTGATGGAAAATGTCGATCCGTTCCCGGGGCGGGATGATACCGATATTTTGTAGCCCAGCATGCGAGCCATGCGGTCGACAATCGCCAGGCCCAGGCCAACGCCCTGACGCCCCCTCGTGTCTTGCGGCAAGAGCTGATGAAATTCCGTGAAAATTTCCTGTAGCTTGTCTTCGGCAATACCAACGCCAGTATCCCGGACTTCAATACTGACAGTTTCGCCACACTCCCGAACTCGCAATATCACGCCGCCGGAGTTTGTATAACGAAAGGCATTACTCAGAAGGTTGCGAACCATTCGGGTCAGCATGCGTGGATCGGTATGCAGCCTGGCCGCTTTAAGACGCATGCGAAAATCCAGCCCGGCATGAGCGGCAACTGCCCGAAATTCATCACCGAGGCCCCTGAGAAGGGCCTCAAGGTCTGTTTCGACAAGGTCCGGACGCATGGATTGCTGGTCCAGTTTGGATATATCAAGGAGGTCAGCCAGTAATTCCTCTGCCCCCTCCAGAGCCCGGTGTACCTGATTCACCATTCTGCTTTCCTGCCTTGGCAGTGGCGAGTCCTGCAGGGCGGAGATCATAAGGCGAGCGGCGTTCAGGGGTTGCAGCAGATCATGGCTGGCTGCCGCGAGATATTTGTCCTTGCTGACAATGGCATCCTGCAGTGCTGCTGTGCGTTCCTCCACCCGTTGCTCCAACTCCTGATTAAGCTTCTCCAGCTTTGCCCTTGCCTGCACACGCTCGGTTATATCGGCGACAAAAGCCTCTACGACTTCGGGGCCCAGATCTGGTCGCCTCAGGAGTGTGACCGCCACGTGAACCGGTGTGTAATCGGCCCGCATGAACCGGGTTTCCCGGGCACTGAGGTTGCCATAATCCAGCAGTTCCTGTCGGATGGTGTCGAACTCATCGGAACTGCAAAACAGCTGTTCGCGAAGCCGAATGACTTTTTGGGTTAGTTGTTCAGGGTTTTCGTAGCCGCACAATCCCGCCATGGCAGGGTTGCAGGCCAGAAAGCCGCCTCGAAGGTTGGCCTGGAAAATACCGTGCAGTGCGTTTTCGAACAGCCACTTGTAACGGTTGCGTTCCTGTTCAAGCTCCTCAATACGGGCCTGCAGGGCGGGATAGTAATTTTTGCGAACCGACTGACTGCCCAGGCCCAGCAAATCGCCGATGTTGTAATTGTCCTGGTTGTCAGAGGGCTTCTTCATAAACCACCTGCACGTCTTTGATTGACGACTTGCGGGGATTAGTCAGGATGCAGGGGTCCTGAAGTGCATACCCCGACAGCGAAGGGATATCCGAGATTTTAACGCCAAGCTGCCCCAGCCTCGCTTCCAGGCCCACGGCCTTCTTGAATTCGATAATGCGCTGCATCAGGCGTTTTTTGACCTCGGTGGATGACATGCCCCGTGTGTCAATATCCATCGCCTCGGCCACGCGGCGGAAGCGATCCGAGGAAGACGGGAAGTTGTAGGCCACCACGTGCTCAAGCAGCAGCGCGTTGCAGAGTCCGTGCGGCAGGTCGAGAAAACCGCCCAGGCTGTGTGACATGGCGTGAACCGCGCCGAGGATTGCATTCGAGAACGCCAGTCCCGCCTGCATGGAGGCCAGCATTACCTGTTCCCGGAGCCTGGCATCCGAGGGGTTGCTCACCAGTGGAATCAGGTTGCGATTAATCAGCCGTATTGCTTCCAGGGCATGGGTATCCGTAAGCGGACCGCTGCCGGTTGAGACAAAGGCTTCAATGGCGTGCACAAGAGCGTCCACGCCAGTGCAAGCGGTCAGGTACGCATCCATGGTCTCGGTGACTTCCGGATCAATCAAAGAGACATCAGGGACCACCGCTTTGCTGATAATGGAAAATTTGAACCGACGCTCAGGGTCCGAAATGATGGCGAACTGGGAGACATCGGCGGAACTGCCCGCAGTGGTGGGGATCAGAATCAAGGGCGGAGATGGGTTGGTGATGGTGTCCACACCCTCGAATTCCAGAATGCTGCGTCCGTGGGTCGCGACAATGCCGATACCCTTGGCGCAGTCCATCGGGCTGCCACCGCCAATGGCAACGATTACGTCACACTGACTGGATTTGTATTGCTCCGCGCCGGCCATCACCTCCTCTACCCTGGGATTGGGCGATACATTGGTGAATACGGTGGTTTCAATCCCTGCCTCGGTCAGCAGAGTAACAATTTCATTAACCCAGCCCGCGGCGGCCACTCCCGGGTCAGAGACCAGAAAAACCCGGCGTGCCCCAAAATTGCTGGCGAAATTGGCCACCGACTGTCGCGAACCGGTGCCAAAAACGATCTCCGGGGACACAAACTTGCGGAGCGCTGAAATATCGTGGCTCATGGGCGTGATTCTCGTCGGTATATTCTTGTAATAATCCCGACAGTTTATATCAACTTTTCGCGGTAATCATGGGGGGATCCGTCGGTGGCACTGATAAAAATCATGCAGCTCATTTAAAACTTTCACCTGATTGTCCGGACACCGGAAACCATGGCCCTCCAATTCGAACCAGTGTAGTTCCGCGCGCCCTCCGGCGGCCTCGATGGCTCTGACCATGGAACGTGTTTGTTCCGGTACTACCACGGTGTCTTGCCCCCCCTGGAAGAACACCACGGGCGCGTTGATGGACGTAGCCTGTTCACAGGGGGTGCGTCTGACCCAACGTTGATCATGGTCCGCCGGGTGACCGAGCAGCCAGTCCAGATACCCGGATTCAAAGCGATGGGTCTGCTGGCGCAATCGCCATGGGTCGGTCACTCCAAACAGGCTGGCACCGCCACTGAACCGGTCGCTGGCAATCAGCGCCATGAGCGCGGTGTAGCCGCCCGAGCTGCGCCCCTGGATGAATATCGCAGGACTATCAATTTCGCCCTGTTCGGCCAGATGCCGGGCGGCTCTCTCCATGTCTTGCACGTCATGGACGCCCCAGTTGCCGGCCAGCGTCTCTCGGAACGCCCGACCAAAACCACTGCTTCCGCGATAGTTTACTTCGGCCACGGCAAAGCCCCGCTGGCACCAGAACTGGATCTGCGGGTTGTAAACCGGGTACGCCGCAGAGGTCGGGCCGCCGTGAGCCATCAGGATCAGGGGCACGAGTTCCTGGTGAGTTGGTCGTGGTCGGTAAAGAAAACCATGCACCGGGAACTCACAGTCGCCGGATGCCGGAACACAGAAGGTTTCCGGTCGGGCGGTTTCGGCCAGGGGTGTTTCGCCACCGGCAAGCACGCGAACGTGCTGCGTTTCGGGAGTGATTTCGATGATGGCATCCAGCCGATGATCCGAGCGGGCGATGCAAAAGAGTCGACTTTCTTGCGGTGATAGCGCCCGAAAATCCGTAAAGTTTTCAGCCACACGGATCTCCTGGCTTTCATCGGGGCGGATCAGCCATAACTCACCGGCGCCCTGGTTGTATCTAACCGTTGCCCGATGGCCATCCTTCAGTACGCAGTGATGTCGTTCTCCCAATTGCCAGGGCGCGTTGGCGTGGTCCAGATCCGGTGCCGAAAGAGCGGTCCAGCGAGTTGGATCCTGCCATTGTGCCAATACCCAAGGTTGCCACCAACCGGCGTGGTCGGAGAGGACATGCAGGGTCCGGCCGTGAAACGTTGGTTGCTGGATGCTGCCGATGGAGGGGGGAAGCACCTTTCGGGCCCGGCCCAGGCCGCCGCCGTCGTGGACGTCGGCCAGCCACAGGCTGCTTCGGTGCCAGGGCATATCCGGCAGCTGCCAACTGATCCATGCCATCTGACGGCCATCGCCGGAGATCACCGGAGCACCGTAAAAGTCCTCGCCTTGATGCAATTGCTGGCAGTTGCCATCCAGATCTATTGCCACCAGGGTCTGGCACTGGTTGTGTTCACGTACCGCCAGTACGCGGTTGTGTGCGGGGTCTGCCACCAGCCCGCCCCATTTGCTGCCGTCTGGTGCGGTCAGAGGAGTGATCCCGGATGTGTCGATTGCCAACGACACCACCTGCTGGTCCTCGGTCACCATCACCAGATAACGGTCCAGAACGACCATGGAACCCCCGCCATAGCCGTTAACACGACTGCCGATACCAGCATCAAGGGTGTCAAAGGAAATAACGCGGGCACCATTGAACCAACGGGGCCGGGCTTTGCCGCTGGATGGCTCCATCTCCAGCCAGAACAGGCCCGCGTCGCTGGCGACCAGTCCCGCACGTTGAGCGTGGCCGGCGCAGACCGCCTCTGCGGTAAGCGGCTTAGCTCCGGAAAAACAGGCGGGAATTGCCGGCATTACGGTACATCAAGTCATCAAGCCCGGCCGTCGCGTGATCCGCAGCTTTGCGGGCGGCCAGAATGCGGTCGTGGTGGGGGGATTTGCCGCACACCGGGTCGGCGTTGTTGGCATTGCCGGTCAGCAGGTAGGCCTGACACCGGCAACCGCCAAAGTCCTTGTCTTTTTCATCGCAGGAACGACAGGGTTCGGGCATCCAGGCATCACCCCGGTAGTGATTGAAACCGGGGCTTTCGTACCAGATGTCTTTCAGGCTCATGTCCCGCACGTTGGGAAATTCGATGGGCAGCAATCGAGCGCTGTGGCAAGGTAGGGCCGTGCCGTCCGGTGCCACGGTCAGGAAAAGACTGCCCCAGCCATTCATGCAGGCCTTCGGGCGTTCCTCGTAATAATCAGGAGTGACGAAGATCAGCTTCATGGGATGGCCGTCAGCCTGCAGCCGGGCACGGTATTCGTTCACCTCGGCCTCGGCTTTCTCCAGCTGCGCCCTGGACGGCATCAGCCCTTCACGGTTTTCAAAGGCCCAGCCGTAATACTGACAGGTGGCCAGCTCCACGTAATCGGCGCCCAGGCGCTCGCACAGGCTCATGATATCCACCATTTGGTGGATGTTGTGCCGATGAATTACAAAGTTCAGCACCATTGGATAGCCGGCGGCCTTCACGGCCTGTGACATCCTCAGCTTCTGCTCGAACGCTTTGCGCGAGCCTGCCACGGCGTTGTTCAGCTCCGAGTCGGAGGCCTGAAAACTCACCTGAATGTGATCCAGCCCGGCCTCGGCGAAAGCGTCGACTTTTGCTTCCGTCAGCCCCAGCCCCGAAGTAATCAGGTTGGTGTAGTAGCCCAGCTTGCGGGCCTCGGCAATCAGTTCGGGCAAATCCTGGCGTACCAGCGGCTCGCCTCCGGAAAAGCCCAGCTGTGCCGCACCCAACTCCCGACCCTGGCGCAATACATCGATCCACTGCTCGGTGCTGAGTTCCTGTTTGGTCTGTTCGAAATCCAGCGGGTTGGAACAGTAGGGACACTGCAGGGGGCAGCGATAGGTCAGCTCCGCCAGCAGCCACAGGGGTGGGCCCACATTGGGCGAGGAAGCAGCCAGTGCACTCATAACCATTCAATCCACAGTTGTTGCTCGGCGTCGTCCAGAAACGCGCGCACGTCCGGCCCCAGCTCGCCGGCGTCCGGAAATTCGGCCTCCAGCGCGGCGACAATGGCCGCCACATCGCGCTGGCCGTCCACCTGATTGAGGATCGCGCCCGCGCTCCCGTTCAGCCGAACCATCCCCTCGGGATAAAGCAGTACATAGCAATCCTGAGCCGGTTCCCACTGGAACCGGAAGCCTCGGCGTAATCGGGGCACTTGCGTCATGGTCATCTCCGTTACAGCCCCCGGTGCCAGATCTGTGCGTCGGTCACCGTGTGGTAGGGCGGGGTCTGGTGACTGTAAGCCATGGTCATGGCGTCCAGCAACGTCCAGAGAATATCCAGTTTGAACTGCAGGATGTCCAGCGCCCGGGCCTGATCGTCGGCGGTCACGAAATGATCCAGCGTGATGCTCAGGCCATGTTCCACGTCGCGGCGGGCTTCGGACAGGCGTTTACGGAAGTAGCTGTAGCCCGCCTCGTCAATCCAGGGGTAATGATCTGGCCAGCTGTCCAGGCGTGACTGGTGAATTTCCGGCGCGAACAGCTCGGTCAGCGACGAACAAGCCGCTTCCTGCCAGGTCGCCCGGCGGGCAAAGTTCACGTAGGCATCGACCGCAAACCGCACCCCCGGCAGCACGTGACGCTGATCGATCACCTCTTCGCGAGTCAGGCCCACGGCTTCGGCCAGGCACAACCAGGCCTCGATACCACCCACGTCCCCTTCGTGGCCGTCGTGGTCCAGAATCCGCTGCAGCCAGGTGCGGCGCACGGCGGCGTCCGGACAGTTGGCCATGATCGCCGCGTCTTTCTGGGGAATCTTGATCTGGTAGTAATAACGATTGGCTACCCAGCCCCGGATCTGTTCCGGGGTGCACTGGCCGCTGTACATGGCCCGATGATACGGGTGGTGAATGTGGTAATACTGGCCCTTGTCGCGCAGCGCTTGCTCGAAGTCCTGGCGATTCATGGCGGGTCTGGCAATGGCGTTCATGAGGCTTCCCCCAAATCGATGTGCATTCCATCCCAGGACACTTCTATGCCGTGCTCGCTCAGCTCGGCCCGCTCCGCGGAGTCTTCGTCCAGGATCGGATTGGTGTTGTTGATGTGAATCAGAATCTTGTGGGCGGCTGGCATGGTGTCCAGCAACTCGATCATGCCCTCCGGGCCGCTCTGGGCCAGATGCCCCATGGCCTGGCCCGTCTTGGTGCCCACTTCCTGACGAATCATCTCGTCGTCGTGCCAGACGGTGCCATCTACCAGCAGAACGTCGGCTTTGCGCATCCACTGGCGAATCCGCTCGTCCGGCTGCCCCAGACCCGGTGCGTAAAGCACGGTGGTGCCGGTCCGGGTGTCGCGGATAAACAGGCCGATGTTGTCGCCCGGATGGGGATTATCCCGGCGCGGTGAATACGGCGGCGCGTTGCTGAGCAGCGGAATGGCCGTCAGTTGGATGGACGGCGCACAGGGAATGCTGAACTCTAGCTGCTCACTGGCCTCGATTTCCTGCCAGTTCAGGCCGCCGTTCCAGTGCTTGAGCATATTGAACAGCGGAAAACCCGAGCTCAGGTCGTCGTGCACCTGCCGGGTGCACCAGACGTCCAGCGGCAACCCCTCTCGCAGTGACAGCAAGCCGGTGGTGTGATCCACCTGGCTGTCCATCAGCACGATGGCGTTGATGCCAGTATCGCGCAGGGCTCGGGCCGGCTGCATGGCCGGAAACGCCGCCAGTTGGGCACGAATGTCAGGGGAGGCGTTGAACAGAATCCAGCGTTCACCGTCTTCGCTGATGGCGATGGAGGATTGGGTTCGGGCTTCGGCGTTGATCGTGCCATTTCGGTAGCCGGAACAGTTGTGGCAGTTACAGTTCCACTGGGGGAACCCTCCGCCGGCGGCGGAGCCAAGGATATGAATCTGCATGGGAAGCACCCTGAGAGGAGGCGGCCAGCGCCGTGGCGCTGGCCGGTCTGGCCTCAGCGATTGGCGAAGTACATGGTGACTTCAAAACCGATTCGCAGGTCTTCGTAGGCGGGTTTGGTCCACATAATGCTCACCTCTTGTCATGATTATTAGCGCATTGGTGTCAGTGCCGGTCTACCGGCCCTACAACTTCATCCTAGCGACAGAGTTTCAGCCCCAATATGGTACTTTGGGACCGTTTTCCGCCCGCACAAAGTACCGTCATCCTGCCTCCGAGGTTGAATTGAGACTCCCCCGTAACCGCTTAGCATTGGATAAGCAAAATAATAATTGGAGGGGGTTTGGTAATGAACGGATGGATTATCCGGGGGTTGCTTTTGCTGCTGGTATTGCCAGCGCTGGCAAGGGCGGAGCTGACCGACGACAAACGCGAACTTATTCAACGACTGTTCCCTTCCGCAACCGTGATTGGCGACAAACTGGACGATGTGCCCGTCTACCCCGTGTTTCAGCTCCAGGACTTGCTCGGCTATGCCTATAACAGCACCGATCTAAGCCCGCTTCAGGGCTTTGCCGGTAAACCCATTGAGATGATGATCGGGCTGGACGTGAAAGGCCGGTTCACCGGCGTCGAAGTTCTCAATCATCACGAGCCGGTGTTTCTGCATGGTCTGGGCGAGGGGCCCATGTTTGAATTCATTGACCAGTACATCGGGCGCTCTTTGGGCGATCAGATCATCGTCCAGGCTTCCAGTTCCGGGAAGTCCGGCCAGAGCGCCGACGGTAAAACCGTCTATTTCGACGGCGTCAGCAAGGCCACCGTCTCGGTATTGATCATCAACGACACCATCCTCTCCTCGGCCTTGATGGTGGCCCGTAAAAAACTTGAAGGTTTTGCCCAGGCCGCGCCCACCCGTGCCCGCCCCGACTTTTACGAGCCGCTGACCTGGGCCGAACTGATTGAGCGGGGCTACGTGCAAAAAGCGACGGTCTCGGCCAAACAGGTGGCCGATGCTCTGGGGCGTCCGCTGTCGGATTATCCGGAGGATCTAACTCCGGGCCCGGGGCAGCAATTTTCGGAGCTTTACTTCGCCTATATGAATGCTCCCATGGTTGGGCGAAACCTGCTGGGGGATGAAGCCTATCGGGCGTTTCAGGCGCGTCTGGATGACCGGGGCAAGGTGATGATGGTGCTCTCCAGGGGCACGTACCCCCACACCAGCGAAGCGTTTGTGCCCGGCAGCACTCCGTCCCGCATTGGTCTTGATCAGGGGCCCCTGGCCATCGAGATGCGAGACCTGAACTGGCTGTCGCCGGAGCAAACTTTCGCCGCCGCAGGCATGCCCACGATGGATGCCGTCAATTTGTTCCGGGTGGGCGGCAACGCCGGATTCAACCCCGGCGCAGAGGCCACCTTCAACCTCTCGGTTAGCGCGCCACTGAACCACCTGGTAACGGACAGCGCCCGCTTTTCGCTGCCGGTGCAGTTCTCTGGTGAGCTGTTCGAGACGGTGGACACTGGCCCCACGCAAACCCGCGAGCCGGTCTGGGTCGGCTTATGGAAAGAACGCTGGTTGCAGATTTCGCTGCTGATCGCCGCATTAACCGTATTAACGGTGTTCTTTGCCCGGCAGAAAACCCTGACCCGGCATCCCAAATGGGTGCACCGGTTCCGCTGGGCCTTTTTGTTCTTCACCCTGTTCTTCATTGGCTTCTACGCCCAGGGCCAGTTGTCGGTGGTGAACATTTACACCCTGTTTCTGGCCATCTGGGACGGCTTTTCGCTGAACGTCTTCCTGCTGGACCCCATCATTTTCATTCTTTGGAGCTACACCTTTGTCACGCTCTTTATCTGGGGCCGGGGCGTGTTCTGCGGCTGGCTTTGCCCGTTTGGCGCGCTTCAGGAAATGGCCGCATGGCTGGGAGAGAAACTGAAGTTTCGCCAGATCCGGGTGCCTGAACGTTGGCACCGGCGCCTGATTCTTCTGAAATACCCGATCCTGCTGGTGCTGGTAGGAACGGCTTTTTATTCCCTGTCGCTGGCGGAGAAACTGGTGGAAGTAGAGCCGTTCAAGACCAGCATCACCCTCTATTTCTGGCGCTACTGGCCGTTTGTGGCCTATGCCGTAGGCCTGCTGGTAATCGGCATGTTCGTTCACAAGTTCTATTGCCGATACCTGTGCCCGTTGGGCGCAGGTCTGGCGGTGCTGGGCCGGTTCCGTCTGTTCAGCTGGCTCAAGCGCATTGAGCGCTGCGGCTCTCCCTGCCAGCACTGCAAGAACGCCTGTGGTATTAATGCCATTCGCAAGGACGGACGCATCGATTACGACGAGTGCATTCAGTGCCTGGAGTGCGTGGTGATTCTGCGCGACGACACCCAGTGCGTGGACAGCATTATCCGCAACAAACAGGCCCGCAAAGACGCCCGGATTCTGGCCACCGACGCGGGCGCCTGATCCGGCTACCTGCCCCCGGGCCTGGCCCGGGGTACGGCCGGAGTAAACACGCTTCGCCACAGCCCTTGCTCTCTTCCACACCCTGCCCCTCCCAACGGCTTTCTCCACATCAGTGTCTGGCCCAGCCTTCCGGGCATCCCGCAAGCCCCTTCGGCCACACGCCCTGAGAAAGGCGCGGATGGCCACACACGTCGTCACACACCGATGCATACGTTTGAAGCGCCGCAGGCAGGCTCTGGCCTCGGATACGGGTGCGGATGCGGATGCGGATGCGGAAGACCGACACGAGGCTGCCGCAGAGACAAGGCAGTAAAAGAGGAGCAGGAGTGTCTCGACAGCCCGGCACACTGGCGCTCAGGCACAAAAAAAGCCCCTGAAAAGGGGCCAAAAGGAGAGACAACTTGCGTTATTGAGAAAGCATGAACGGCAGGCATTCCCTGGCCTGCCGGTGTCGCTGTCTTCTGTTTAGAAGAAACCCAGCGGGTTGGCGTCGTAGCTGGTCAGCATGCACTTGGTTTGCTGGTAGTGTTCCAGCGCCATCTTGTGCGTTTCACGACCAACGCCGGACTTCTTGTAACCGCCAAACGCGGCGTGTGCCGGGTAAGCGTGGTAGCAATTCATCCAGACACGACCAGCCTGAATGGCGCGGCCCATGCGGTAGGCAACATTGGTATCGCGGGTCCAGACGCCGGCACCCAGACCAAACTCTGTGTCGTTGGCAATTTCCAGCGCTTCTTCTTCGGTCTTGAAGGTGGTCACACCCACAACCGGTCCGAAGATTTCTTCCTGGAAGACGCGCATTTTGTTGTCGCCTTTGAACAGCGTTGGCTGGATGTAATAGCCGTTGCTGAATTCGTTATCCAGGTGCTCGCGGTCACCGCCGGTCAGCACTTCCGCGCCTTCCTGCTTGCCGATCTCCATGTACGACAGGATCTTGTCGAACTGTTCCTGGGAAGCCTGGGCACCTACTTGCACTTCGGTGTCCAGCGGGTTGCCACGCTTGATGGACTTGGTGCGTTCAATGACCTTCTGCATGAACTCTTCATACATGTCTTCCTGAACCACGGCCCGTGATGGACAGGTACAGACTTCGCCCTGGTTGAAGAACGCCAGAACCAGCCCTTCAACGGCTTTGTCGATGAACTCGGGTTCGGCCTGCATTACGTCGGAGAAGTAGATGTTCGGCGATTTGCCACCAAGTTCCACAGTCGAGGGAATGATATTCTCGGCAGCACACTTGAGGATGTGGGAGCCAACAGGCGTGGAGCCGGTAAAGGCAATCTTGGCAATGCGCGTGCTGGTGGCCAGGGCCTGGCCGGCTTCAATGCCGTAACCGTTGACGATGTTGATAACGCCCGGTGGCAGCAAGTCGCCGATCAGTTCCATCAACACCAGAATGCTGGCAGGGGTCTGTTCCGCCGGTTTGAGCACGGTGCAGTTGCCGGCCGCAAGGCACGGGCCCAGCTTCCAGGCCGCCATCAGCAGCGGGAAGTTCCAGGGAATAATCTGCCCCACCACGCCCAGCGGTTCGTGGAAATGATAGGCCACGGTGTTGTGGTCAATCTCGCCCATATGACCTTCCTGGGCACGCAGACAGCCGGCAAAGTAACGGAAGTGGTCCGCTGCCAGGGGGATGTCGGCGTTCAGGGTTTCACGAACGGCCTTGCCGTTGTCCCAGGTCTCGGCAACCGCGATTTTCTCGAGATTGGCTTCGATCCGGTCGGCAATTTTCAGCAGGATATTGGAGCGCTCGGTGGGAGAAGTCTTGCCCCAGGCGGGAGCCGCCTTGTGCGCCGCGTCCAGCGCCAACTCAATGTCTTCGGCGGTGGAGCGCGGAATTTCGCAGAACGCTTCGCCCGTTACCGGCGTGATGTTTTCGAAGTACTGGCCTTTGACGGGCTCAACCCACTCACCACCGATGTAGTTCTGGTAGCGGGATTTGAAAGAAACGACAGAACCCTCTGTTCCAGGTTGTGCGTAGATCATGGTATCGACCTCTTGTTTTGTTGTTCGCATGGCAACGCGGCCTTTCGCGTTTACACGTCCAATTTAGACTGGGTGCCAGAGTGGGTGAATGACCCGATGGGGCCGAAAAACTCGTTCATTAGTAGTAGATTTTGAGGTGAGCGGTCAGAGGGCGTGCGGCACCCGGGTTATGCGAAGAAAAAAAAGGGGGCTGCCCGAAGGCAGCCCCAAACAGCCCAACAGTGAGCTCGGCAGTAATCTTTAGTTCGCGGCGACACGATCCTTGGGCAATTTGAACGTCCAGACCATGCCGCCCTGATTGAAGTGTTTGACAACCTTGGCGACTTCGCCGCCCCACAGCGGTACGGCACCGCCCCAACCAGAAGACACGGACACGTACTGCTCACCATCCATGGTCCAGGTCACCGGGGTACCCACCACACCGGAACCGGTATTAAAGCGATACAGTTCTTCACCGGTTTTGGCGTCGAACGCCTTCAGGTAGCCTTCCGGCGTACCGGTGAACACCAGGTTGCCGGCGGTCGTCATCACGCCACCCCAAAGCGGTGCCGTGTTCTCATAACGCCACACTTCTTCGCCGGTTTTCGGGTCTATAGCCCGGAGAACGCCGATATAATCCTCATTGGCAGGCTTGATGGTGAATCCAGCCCCCAGAAACGCCGCCCCTTTCTTATAGGAAACCGGCTCGTTCCAGATATCCATGAACCATTCGTTGGACGGCACATAGAACAGTTCGGTGTCCTGGCTATACGCCATCGGCATCCAGTTCTTGCCACCCAGGAAGGCAGGCTGTGCCACGACCGTTTCGCCCTTGCCGCCTTCCATCTCGGCTGGATTGCCGGGACGACCTCCCTCGGCAAAGATCGGGCGACCGCTATCAGGGTCCAGACCTTCGGCCCAGGTGATCTTGTCAACGAACGGAAAGCCCCGGATAAAGTCGCCGTTCTCGCGGTTCAAAACGTAGAAGAAGCCGTTACGGTCGGCGGTGGCGGCGGCCTTGACGGTTTTGCCGTCTTCCTCGTAATCGAAGGAGATCAGCTCGTTAACGCCATCGTAATCCCAGCCATCGTGCGGAGTGGTCTGGAAGTGCCACTTGATGCTGCCGTCGTCCGGGTCAATGGCCAAGCGAGAAGATGAGAAGAGGTTGTCGCCCGGGCGAAGGTGGGAGTTCCAGGGGGACGGGTTACTGGTGCCGAAAAACAGGGAATCGGTGTCCGGATCGTAGGTGCCGCCCAGCCAGGGGGCCGCGCCGCCGTTTTTCCACATGTCGCCAGGCCAGGTCTGGCCGGCCTTGCCACCTGAAATGCCATTCTCGACTTTCTTGCCGTCTTTGTAGACGTACCCCATGTGGCCTTCCACCGTCGGGCGGGTCCAGACGATGTCGCCGGTGTCCGCGTCATAGGCTTCAACCTTGCCGACAATACCAAACTCACCACCGGAGACGCCCGTGATGACCTTGCCCTTGACCACGATCGGAGCGGCGGTGATCGCATAACCGGCCTGGTAATCGGCCACCCGCTTGATCCACATCGGCTTGCCGGTGTCTTTGTTTAGGGCGACCAGCTTGGCATCCAGAGTGCCGAAAATCACCTTGTCGCCGTACAGGGCCACCCCCCGGTTGACCACGTCACAACAGGGCATGATGCCGTCCGGCAGGCGGGCGTTGTACTGCCACAGCTCTTCACCGGTTTTGGCGTCGATGGCGTAAACGCGCGAGTAGGACGCGGAGACATACATGACTCCATCCTTGATCAGCGGCTGGGATTCCTGGCCGCGCATTTTCTCGTTACCGAACGAAAAGCCCCAGACCGGCTGCAGGTGCTGGACGTTGTCGGTGTTCAGATCCTCAAGCGGGCTGAAACGCTGGCCCTGGGTACCCATGCCGTAGCTGACGATGTCTTCCGGCGTGTTCTGGTCGTTCATGATGTCTTGGTCGGTTACCGCATGGGCACTGGTGGAAACAGCCAGTGCCAGCGCGCTGGCGGCAATGCCAAGCCCGAACTTATTGGTTTTCATGGTGCGCTCTCCAGTTCTCTTGTTTTAAGCGTCTCGGCGGATCGGGAAAACTTCCCGGTTCCGTTACGATTCTTCGCTTTGGGGTCTGAACCAACAATTACTCGCCCGAACAGGTTTTCTCATCACTTGGTCGTACTACCTGCCCGCTGCCCCACCCAGGGTGGCGGGCAAGGCCTTACTCGGCACCTTCGGCGCGCTCAATCATCGTCTCGTCCAGAAATTCTCGGTAGTAGCCCGGCACGCTGTAGCTCAGCCCTTCCCGCTCGAACAGATCGTGCATCTCACCGCTTTTCACCAGTCGGTCCATGATCGCTTCAAGGGCATAACCAAACTGGCGATGGGTGTGCTTGATGGCCATACCCACGTCCCAGACTTGCTTGCCGATACCCGGAAAGCCGTTGTCCGCCAGCTTAAAATCGTCATTTTCCGCTTTGCCCAGTTCGTGATCGATTTCTGCGCGCATGCCCATCACCGCACTGACCTCACCCTCATGCATGGCGTCAAAGGCGTCGCCCACGTTGGGGTAGTGCCGTACCTGGTTGCGCATTCGGCCGCCAAAGGCGGAGCTCAGGTAAAAGTCCGGCAGGGTGTCGATTTCCACACCGATCGGGTGGTACTGGAACTTGGCGACGGTCTCCACCGATTCCAGCTTTTCGGGGTTGAAGGCAATCTGCCAGGAGGCCTGCTGGTAGGGCCCGAACAGCACCACCTGTTCATTGATGTACTCGCCGGTGGAGTCCTGCATGTAGGCGTACTGTTTGTCGTACGGCACCCGCAGCATCACGTCGGCCAAGCGTTGCTTGGCCAGGTAATGCCCTTTCCAGACGTTGTTGCGCAGGTCATCGCCAAGATTCTCGTCTGGAGTGATCCAGTGCACGATGAAGTCCACGCCCATTTCTTCGGCAATGCGCTTGCCAATGGCAATATCAATGCCCCGAGGTTCGCCATCCACCTCATAGGAATACGGTGGAAAATCCTCGTAAACCCCCACTTTCAGGTAGCCAGAGTCCAGAATGATGTCGTAAGTGCGTTCGGCAGGACGGTTCAGCAGCTTGTCGCCGTCGTCTACCTCTTGAGCCAAAGCCACCTGGGCCAACATCAGCAAAGCAAGAATCTGAGACAGTATTTTTTTCATTGTTTTCTCCCAACGACAAAGGGCCGGCACAAGGCCGGCCCGAATTCAGGCATTAAATAGCGATGCTGCGGCCGTAAACTTACGGCTTTGGCAGAGATTCCACATAGCTGCGGATCGCCCACATTGCGTTCTGATCCATGCTCTTCTTCCAGGAAGGCATGCCCCGGTCGGTGCCGTTCATGACCCGGCCGATGAAATATTCGTCGTCCCATTCGGTCAGTTCGCGCAGGTCCGGTGTCAGACCACCGGACATGGCGCGAATGCCATGGCAGGCAGCGCAGTTACCGGCGTAGGCACTCTCACCAATTTTGATGGCCTGGGCGTTGTACTCGCCGTACTCGTTGCCTTCACGGAACGGATTTTCGTAGCGCACTTCGTCTCCCAGTGATGGCAGATTGCCCGTATCCACATCCTGTGGTGTAACGTTTCCGTGCGCGCTTGCCAGGCCGGCCAGCCCGAGCATGGATGCAGCCACCAATGCTTTGAGTGAAATGGACATTGCCATGGTTACTACCTCTCTTATTGGATTTCTTTCGGTCAGCCTTTGGATTTTTGGAAATGCCAACCTGCTGGAAACAAGTCTAAAAATCCGGCTACCTGTTCCGAATGCCACTTTCGCGCTTTTGGGGTAGTTCCTTGGTAGTAAACGGTGAGAGCGAAGGCCAAAGCACGATAGCCCGGTGAAAGCGGCAAAAACCTGCTTTTTATCAACAAGAAGCCTTTAGTTCGGGAAGTTCTCCCGGCGTTTCATGGCATTTTCCCGATCCTCCCCGGCGTTTTTCCGTCGCCATTTGTCGACGCTGAGGCCAATACTCGAGACGTCTTCGCCATGTGCGCGACAGATGGTGACAACAAAAAACCAAGGGAAACGATTATGACTATTCAACGAAAGAAGCGTCCGCTTCTGCGCGGCATCAGCCTGGCGCTGGCGCTGGGTTCGACAGCGGGCCTGGCCCTGCAGGCTCAGGCCAAAGACGTGACCTGGGAAGACATTGCAAACGACGCCCAGACGCCGGAAAACGTACTGGGTTACGGTATCGGGCCAAAGGCCCAGCGCTATAGTCCGATGACCACGATCAACCGGGACAACATCGAGCGACTCGTCCCGGCCTGGTCTTTTTCTTTCGGTGATGAGAAACAACGTGGCCAGGAAACCCAGGCTCTGGTTCACGATGGCATTATTTACGTTACCGGTTCGTACTCCCGCCTTTGGGCGCTGGATGCCAAAACCGGCGAGCGCCTGTGGGAATACAACCACCGCTTGCCAGAGGGCATTCGCCCCTGTTGTGACGTGGTTAACCGGGGTGCCGCCATCTTTGGCGACAAAGTCTTCTTCGGCACTCTGGATGCCGGCATCGTGGCTCTGAACAAAGACACCGGTGACATCGTCTGGCGTGAGAAGTTTGCCGATCACGAAGCCGGCTACACCATGACCGGCGCACCGGTGCTGGTCAAAGACAAGGAAAGCGGCAAAGTGCTGTTGATTCACGGTTCTTCTGGTGATGAATTCGGCGTGGTGGGCAAGTTGTTTGCCCGTGACCCGAATACCGGGGAAGAAATCTGGATGCGTCCGTTCGTGGAAGGCCACTATGGCCGCCTGAACGGTGAGAAGAGTACCCCGACTGGTGATCCGCGTGCGCCGAGTTGGCCGGATGATCCCAACACCGAAACCGGCAAGGTGGAAGCCTGGAGCCACGGTGGCGGCGCCCCCTGGCAGAGCGCCAGCTTTGATGTGGAAACCAACACCATCATCGTCGGCGCGGGTAACCCGGCCCCCTGGAACACCTGGGCACGGACGTCTCCGGGCGGTGATCCGGCCGATTACGACAACCTCTACACCTCCGGTCAGGTGGGCGTAGACCCGACCACCGGCGAAGTGAAGTGGTTCTACCAGCACACCCCGAACGATGCCTGGGATTTCTCCGGCAACAACGAGCTGGTGCTGTTTGAATACGATGAAGACGGAGAGACCGTAAAAGCGACGGCACACGCCGACCGTAACGGCTTCTTCTATGTGGTCGACCGTGAAAACGGCGAATTCAAGAAAGGCTTTCCGTTTGTGGACAATATCACCTGGGCCGAGCGCATTGGTGAAGACGGTCGCCCGGTAGAGCGTGACGGCCAGCGTCCGCCACCCGTACCGGAAGGCGAAACCCGTGGCGAAGCCATCGAAGTGTCCCCGCCGTTCCTGGGTGGCAAGAACTGGAACCCGATGGCCTACAGTCAGGACACCGGCCTGTTCTACGTACCGGCCAACCACTGGAAAGAAGACTACTGGACCGAGGAAGTGACCTACAAGAAAGGCGCGGCGTATCTGGGCCAGGGCTTCCGCATCAAGCGCATGTACGACGATCACGTTGGCATTCTGCGGGCCATGAACCCGGTCACCGGCGAGATCGAGTGGGAGCACAAGGAAAAGATGCCGCTGTGGTCCGGCGTTCTGACCACCAAAGGTGGCCTGGTATTCACCGGCACCGGCGACGGTTACCTGAAGGCGTTTGATTCCGAAACCGGTGAAGAGCTGTGGAAGTTCCAGACCGGCTCGGGAATCATCTCCTCGCCGATCACCTGGGAAATGGACGGTGAGCAGTACGTCGGCATTGCTTCGGGCTACGGCGGCGCGGTACCGCTGTGGGGCGGCGACATGGCCGAGCTGACCAAGCCGATCTCACAAGGTGGTTCGTTCTGGGTCTTCAAGCTGCCCTCCTGGGCACAAGCCTCGAACTGATCCGTGACCCCGGTAAGGGCCCGGCCACCGGCCAGGCCCTTTTTTCTTCCAGATCGGGAGTGCATTCATGAAAACTATCATCACCTCATCCCTGTTGCTTCTGGCCGCCGCGCCGGCTCTGGCCGGTGACTATCAGGCCGACTACGATCCGGTACCGGAAATCAACGGCTGCAAGCTCGATCGCAAGGCCGAGTGCCCCGGCGTCGACCTCAGCGGCGCGGATCTGTCGAACCTGAATCTGCGCGAGGCCAACTTTCGCGGGGCAAACTTCGAAGGTGCCAATCTGAGCCACACCGGCCTGCGTGGGGCCAACCTTGATGGCGCCAATTTGGACAACGTCACCGGCTATCGCGTGCAGCTTTACCGGGCCAGCATGCGCGGAGCGTCCGCCAGAAACGCCGAATTGCAGGGCCTTGAAGGCCAATACCTGTTTGCTCAGGGGGCGGACTTCAGTGGTGCGAATCTGGCCGGTGCGAACTTCGATCACTCACGGTTCTCCGGTGCAACGTTGCGCAACGCGGACCTCACGTTCAGCAGTTTCGAGATTTCCTGGCTGCCGAAGGCCGATCTGTTCGGTGCGAATCTGACCGGCGCGAATCTGCAGGAAGCCAAGCTCGGACGCGCGAATCTGGCCGAGGCGAACATGACCGCCGCTCGGATTCACTACGCCACGTTTGAGGGCACATACATGGAGGGCTGCACTGCCTGCCCGTTTGACTGGTAACCCTGCCGGGCGTCATGCACGCCCGGCGTTATCCAGCTGGCCATAGCGCACCAGCCCGGCATCCACCGCCAGGTGCATCAGCTCAATGGAGGAGCTGACCTGCAGTTTGCTTTTCAACCCGGCCAGATGGTTCGATACCGTCTTGCTGCTCACGCACAGATGCTCGGCAATGCCCGGAACGTTCTCGCCCCTTGCGTACATCATTAATACTTCCATCTCACGCTGCGTCATGTCCTTGAGTCGCTGATCTATGGGCCGTTCGTGGTTCATCGCCAGACGCGTGGCAATCGGATGCTCAATGTAGGCCTGCCCGGCGGCTACCCGTTTGACCGCTTCTGTCAGCTCTTCCGGTGCACAGTTCTTGGAGACAAATCCCAGCCCGCCCACGTCCAGTGCCTGGCGCACCATGGGCAGCTCATCGTGCATGGTGAAGAACAGAATGGCGGCGTTGCGCCAGCGTTGGCGCAGTCGGCGGGCGACCTCCAGGCCGGAAATGTCTGGCAGCCCCATGTCCAGCACCACGACGTCCGGGCGCAACTCGCCGAAACGGGTCACCGCTCCCTGACCGGTTTCCACTTCTGTGATTGCCACGGCGGGCAGCATGGAGCGCAGCAGGTTGGCAATGCCCTGGCGCACCACTTGATGATCATCAACCAGTAACAGTTTCACGCAGTACCTCCCGGTGTTGGCATCATGCGGGACAAAGGCACAGCCAGGCGTACCTGGGTGCCCCGCCCGACAAGGCTGTAAATTTGAACATTCCCACCCAGGCATCTCGCCCGCTCACGCATGGACCGCATCCCCAGCCCGGCGTTTGCAGGCAGTTGTTCGTGGCCTACGCCGTCGTCGCTGATTTCAACGCTCAGCAACCGGGACGTGGTGGCCACGGCCAGTGAGGCACAGGAGGCATCGGCATGGCGGGAAATGTTATTTAGCGCTTCCTGCAGGAAGCGGTAGAGATGGGTCTGCTGTTCACCGCTGAATTCCGGCAGGCGCTCATCCAGCTCCAGGTGGCACGGCAAGCCGCTGAGTTGCTGCCACTGCTCTGCCAGATGGCGAATGGCACTGGCTAGCCCCAGTTGCTCCATCACCAGCGGGTGCAGGTCCTGCAACAGGTGCCGGAAATGCTGCTGAACGGTCTCGCAATGACTGGCTAATTCCCGAGCCTGCTGTTTTTGTTTCGAGCTCAGACCGGGGTCGTACAGCAGGCTCTGAGCTTGAGCTCGCATGCCCGTCAGGTACTGGCCCAGATCGTCGTGCAGTACCCGGGCAATGTGCTCGCGCTCCCGGTCTTGCAGCTGCAGCAGTTCATTCATCAGTCGGCTGACGGTCTGTTGTTCCGTTTCAAGCGCTTCGGCCATGGCATTAAACCGGCCCACCAGCGTGTCCAGCTCGCGCTCGCTCTGGCGCGGCAGCCGGGCCGTCAGGCGGCCTTCGGAGACCGCCTCCATGGCCCGGGCCAGTCGCTCCAGCACGCCCATTCCCCGGTGCACCATCAGATAGAGCGATACAAAGCACAACAACATGCCCAGCACATACGCGCCGGAAACCAGCAAAAAGCCCTCCCAGATTTCCTCGACCTCGTCCGCCGGGTCCAGCCGCCAACCGTTGATCACCGGAGTCGAGCCCGTGTCCGAGATCAGCGACGCAAACCAGACCGGCACCTCGTCGTGGTCCTCTGCCGGCTCGGAGGCCGGGCGCAGATGACGAAACGCATGGCTGACGGTCGGTGTCAGACGTCCCGGCGCGTCCAGGTTTCGAGACAGAGCCGACACGCCGGCCAGCTCCCGCCGGATGTCCTCGCGGGCCTGATCCACATAAAATAAAGCGCCGATGCCGTACACGATCACAAAGACCGCCAGCATCAGCAGGGCTATTTTCCGGTACACCGTCATGGCTGCGTTCCAGGGTCGTTCAGAGATTGTCACTCCATGCTACGGCGGAGCCTGCGGACCGGAATAGTTCTTTAGTACTGCACCTTTCCTACTTTCTGAATATTTCCGGGCGCTGATGCCTTCTCTAAGCTGAGAGCATAATAAAAACCGGAGGTTGCCATGTCTTTTCTCCCCCGGGCCGCAGGCACCACACTGGCGGCTCTGACAGGTTTTGCATCGTTTCAGGCTCACGCACTGGACGTGCAGATCGGCTACATTCAGTTTGAACCGGACCAGGGCCCGGTGCTCTCGAACGTGATTCCGGAACCGGAAGACGCAGGCCTGCGCGGTGCCGAACTGGCGATCGCCGATAACAGCACCACCGGCCGTTTCCTGGGCCAGACTTACACCCTGCAGGCGCAGGTGACCGATTCCGAGGCCGACGCTCTGGCCGCGTTTGACACGCTCCGCGCGCAGGGCACGTCGGTGTTCGTGGTGAACGCCCCGGCCAACACGCTGCAGGCGATGACCGAACAAGCCGGCGATGACGTGCTGCTGTTCAACGCCGGCGCCAAAGACGATGCGCTGCGCACCGGCGAATGCCACGTTAACCTGCTGCACACCATGCCCAGCTACGCCATGCTGACCGACGCGCTGGGCCAGTGGCTGAATCAGCGCCGCTGGGAAGAGGTTTTCCTGATCACCGGCCCGACCGACGCGGATCAGGGCTGGGCCGACGCCTTCCGGCGTTCGGCCAAGCGCTTCGGCCTGGAAATTGTCGAAGACAAGCCGTGGACCTTTGACGCCGACCTGCGCCGATCAGCCTCCAAAGAACTGCCGCTGTTCACCCAGGCGGACGACTACGATGCCGTAGTGGTGGCAGACGTGCGGGGCGATTTTGGCGAATACGTGCCGTTCAATACCTGGCTTCCGCGCCCGGTGGTGGGTACCCAGGGCATGTCGCCGGTGACCTGGCACTTCACCATTGAAAACTGGGGTGCCGGTCAGCTGCAGAACCGTTTCCGGGAGCTGGCCGGGCGTGAGATCACTGGTGAAGACTACGCCGTCTGGGCAGCCATTCGGGCACTGGGCACTGCCGTCACCAGCCTGGATACCGCCGAGCCAAAAGCACTGCGTGATTACCTGTTCAGCGACCAGTTCCAGCTGGCGGCGTTCAAGGGGCGCAAGCTGAGCTTCCGGGATTGGAATGGCCAGCTGCGCCAGCCAATTCCCCTGACCCACCCCCGAAGTCTAGTGGCGATCGCCCCGTTCGAGGGGTACCTGCACCCCAGAACCGAAATGGACACCCTGGGTTTTGACAAGCCCGAAAGCGAATGCCGGATCAACAACTGACCGCCGTCGCCACTGACAACAATAAGGAGCCCTACCATGAACTCGTTGTTTAAACAGACCGCCCTGGCCGCCATGATCGGTCTTTCCGCCCCGGCCATGGCCAGCCTGGCTTACGTGTCCAACGAAAAAGACGACACGATTTCCATCATCGACACCGAGACCCAGAGCGTGGTGGAAACCATCGATGTGGGTCAGCGCCCTCGCGGCATCTTGCTCTCGAAGGACTACACCAAGCTGTACATCTGCGCCAGTGACGACGACACCGTGCAGGTGCTGGATCTGGCCACCCGCAAGATTGTCGATACCCTGCCCTCCGGCGAAGACCCGGAGCAGTTCTCGCTGCACCCGAACAACCGGCACCTGTACATCGCCAACGAGGACGATGCGATTGTGACCGTGGTGGATGTGGAGACCAAGGACGTGCTGGCCCAGATCGATGTGGGTATCGAGCCTGAAGGCATGGCCGTCAGCCCGGACGGCAAGTGGGCGGTGAATACCTCCGAAACCACCAGCATGCTGCACTGGATCAACACCGAGACCTTCGAGATCGAGAAGAACATCGTGGTGGGCCAACGCCCGCGTCACGTCGAGTTCACCAACGACAGCAAAATTGCCTGGGCCTCGGCCGAGATCGGCGGCACTGTGCACATTATTGATGTGGACAACCTGGAGCAGATTCACGAGATGACCTTCAAGGTCCCGGGCGTGAACCAGGACAGGGTCCAGCCGGTGGGCATCGAGCTCACATCTGATGGCAAGTACGCCTTTGTGGCACTCGGGCCTTCCAACCACGTGGCCGTGGTGGACGCCCAGACCTATGAGGTGCTCGACTACCTGCTGGTGGGCAGCCGGGTGTGGCAGCTGGACCTGGATAAGGACGAAAAGCATTTGTACACCACCAATGGGGTGTCTGGTGATATCTCGGTGATTGATGTGGAAGATCTGAAGGTCATTAAATCCATTAAAGTGGGCCGCTATCCCTGGGGTGTGGTCATCGATCCCACGTCATGACCCTTCAGGCGGATGCGCTCAGCTTTCGCTATGGCGACAAGCCAGTGCTCAGGGAAGTCAGCTTCGAGCTGACACAGGGGCACTTTCACGCGCTGTTGGGGCCCAACGGGGCGGGCAAGTCCACGTTGTTCGGGCTGCTGACCCGTTTGCTGGCCCTGCAGCATGGAGACATCCGCTTTGCCGGGCAGTCGCTGAGAAAGAAGCCCGGCGATGCCATGCGCCAGATTGGCGTGGTATTCCAACAAAACGCACTGGATCTGGACCTGACGGTGCGTCAGAACCTGCAATACCACGCCGCCCTCCATGGGCTCTCCCGCAGGGAGGCCCGCTTGCGGGGCGATCGTGAGTTGGCCCGGTTTGGCTTGCAGGACCGGGCCAATGATGCGGTGCGTCAGCTTAACGGTGGTCATCGGCGGCGGGTGGAAATCGCCCGGGCGCTGCTGCATCAGCCCTCTCTGCTACTGCTGGACGAGCCCACGGTGGGACTGGATGTTGCCAGCCGCGATGCCCTGAACCGCCACGTTCGGCAATTGTGCCAGGACGACGGACTGACAGCGCTCTGGGCCACCCACCTGATTGAGGAGGTGCAGCCAGAGGATCAGGTTCTGATACTTCATGAGGGCCGGCTGCTGGCTGACGGACCAGGTGGTGCTCTGTGCTGGGCCCATGACCAATCCACCCTTGCGGACACCTTCCACGCTTTGACTGGTGCGAGGAAATCATGACGTTGGCACGTTACTGGCACTGTTTTGTCGGCATTCAGGGGCGTGAATGGTTGCGTTTCTGGCAGCAACGCACGCGTTTTGTCAGTGCCCTGGTACGCCCGCTGCTGTGGTTGGTGGTCTTCGCCGCCGGCTTTCGCGCGGTGTTGGGGATTTCCATCATCCCGCCGTATCAGACCTACATCACCTATGAGACCTACATTGCCCCCGGGCTTTGCGGCATGATCATCCTGTTCAACAGCATGCAGGGTGCGCTTTCGATGGTGTACGACCGGGAACTGGGAAGTATGCGGGTGCTGTTAATGAGCCCACTGCCCCGGCCGTTTCTGCTGGTAACCAAACTGCTGGCCATGGGCACCGTTTCCGTCGGCCAGGTGTACGTGTTCCTGCTGCTGGCCCGGCTAGTGGATGTGGAACCCCCGGCATGGGGGTATCTGGCGGTGTTGCCCTCCCTGATGCTCACCAGCCTGATGCTGGGCGCGCTGGGGTTGTTGATCGCTACCTGGATAAAACAGCTGGAAAACTTTGCCGGGGTGATGAACTTTGTCATCTTCCCGATGTTTTTCCTGTCCTCGGCACTTTACCCGCTGTGGCGGATGAATGAAGCCAGCCCCTGGCTTTACTGGATCTGCCAGTTCAACCCGTTTACCCACGCGGTGGAAGCCATCCGCTTTTCGCTGTACCTGGAGTGGAGCGCCATGGCATTCGGTGTCACCGCTACCGTCACTCTGGTGCTGGCCCTGCTGGCGACCGCCGGGTTTCGGCCCCAGCGCACAAAGATACTGGGCAGCAAGTTGTCCCGACCCTGATTCCTGGTTCAGGCAGGGCGGGCTCCAGCCCGCAGGCCTGCCAGCCGGCCTCGCACCCGGTGGGCCTCTGATACCTCCTCGTCCCAGATCAGGCGAGCCGGCTGGCCGTCCAGATACCAGAGTCTATTGGCCAGATCCTCGGCATCCCCGGCATCGTGCGTCACGCAGATCATGGCCATTTCCGGGCGCTTGTCGAGGATGCCCCCAATCAGGCTTTTTAACTGGTCTGCGGTGCCTGGATCCAGCGACGCGAACGGCTCATCCATCAGCAGCAGGCCCGGCTGGACGGCCAGACAGCGGGCCAGCGCGGCCCGACGGGCCATGCCCAATGACAGTTGGTCGGGAAAATAATGCGCTTTTCCGGCCAGCCCCACGTCGGCCAGTAGTCGCGTGGCTTCGGCCGTGGATGCGCCCGCCAGTTGCAGGTTGGCCTGGAGGGTGCGCCAAGGCAGCAGGCGATGCTCCTGAAACAGGTAACCTATTCTGGGCGGGCTGTTGTGGAACACGATGCTACTGCCGGAGACCGGGTCAAGCCCGGCAATGGCGTTCAGTAACGTGCTCTTTCCCGTGCCGGACGGGCCCAGCAGGCAGATGCGGTCGCCGGCGCGCACGCTTGTGGTCAGTGCGCCCAGAATTGGGTGTTGGTCGGATTCCAGGTGAATGCTGAATTCAGGCATGGGCCAGTCCTGGCTGGCGCCATTGGTTGGCCCGCCGGTCCAGCGGCTGCAACACGGCCAGTTCGATCAGTTGCACAATCGCAATGAATGCCAGGCTGTAGGCCAGAATGGTGGCCACATCAAACACCTGAAAGGCCATGTGCAGCTGAAATCCCACGCCATTGGAACGCCCCAGTAATTCCACCACCAGGACAATCTTCCAGATCAGCGCCAGGCCACCACGGGTGGCCGCCATCAGGTAGGAGAACAGCTGTGGTATCCAGACATCGCGGAAGCGCTGCCAGTTGGTAAAACGATAGACCCGGGCCATTTGCTCCAGCCGGAAATCCAGGTTGCGCGCGCCTTCCCGTATGGTAATTGCCACGTTGGGTACCTTGTTGATCACCACGGCCATCACGGCGGCCGCTTCCACCAGGCCGAACCAGACGTACATCAGGATAATGGTAACCAGTGCCGGCAGGTTCAGCAGCACCACCAGCAGAGGATCCAGCAGCGCGTTGGTGGTGGCTGAGCGCCCCATCATCAGTCCGATCGCGGTACCCATGGCCATGGCGAGGCAAAAGGCAATGATTACCCGCGTCAATGTAGCTCCCAGGTGGTACCACAGTTCTCCGGTGGACGCCTCGTTGATCAGGGTGTCCAGCACCGTCACCGGTGCCGGCAGTAGATCGGTGTTCAGAAGCCAGGAGACGACAGCCCAGCAAAGAATCAGGGCGGGCAACACCACCCAGTAGATCCAGGCGGGCGGTTGTCCGGTTGTAGTAGTCACGGAGCCCCCTGATGGAACAGATCGGCGGGCATCACCTTGCCTGGGGGCGCCCCGGTCAGGCGCAGAAGCTGTTGCAGGTCGGCGACGCGCTCATGGGTCATGGTGCCGGGGGTGCCTTTGATGAAGCCGTGTCTCAGTGCCGTGAACGCATTGTCTTCCGGATTGCGCATCAGTGCCCGGAGGTGGTGCCAGTGGTCGGGGTCCGCCGCCAGTTCGGTTTTGGCGGCGCTCAGGGAGCGGGCAAAACGGTCAACCAGGTCGCTTTGCTCCTGGGCCCAGGCTTCGGGAAAAACATAGCCCAGGACGGGCAGGTTGGTGTCCATTCCGAGGCTGGCGAGCAGAGATTCCATGGCAAAGGCGGAACGCCAGCTTCCCTCGCCTTTCAGACGGGCTGCAAAATGCCAGTAGGTCACGATGGCATCCACTCGCCCCCGCTTGAGTGATTGGCTGAGCAACGGCGGAGCGGCAAATTGCACTTCGGCTGAGTCGGCCAGCTCGATGCCCTGGCTGCGGGCCACTTCCCGCAAAAGGATCCAGCCCTTGCTGTCGGGCCCGCCGGCCACGCCGATGCGGCGTCCAGCCAGGTCTTTCACTGAGTGGATGTCGGAATCCCGCGCCACCACAATGTCGCCGATTTGCGACGAAAACGGCACGTACAGAAAGGAAGAGCCGGCCTCATGGCGTGCCTGGGCCCAGAGCAGATCGGCCACCGCGCCATGAACGTTGCCACTGGTAACCGCCAGGCGGGAGGCGGGCAGATTCGCCACTGGTTTCAGGTCCAGCCGGTAACCGTGGGCCCTGTCCAGGCCCTGGTGGCGGATATGTTCGAGTTCCCAATGGGCCGTACCAAACTGCAGGACGCTGATTGACAGCACCGGCGGATCTTCCGCAGCTTTGGCCCCCATGCCAACAAGGGCCAGCAGGACAGTGATCAACAAACGCATGCGCACGGAGTGTTGTGAAAAGTGTCGTGATATCAGAAGTGTTGTTTTCATGACCTCACGATACGAAGCCGGCCGGCGGGCAAGAATAGTACTTTGGTGCTTGTTTTTTGGTGCGATGGTCGCATTCAACCGTTGGGCGATATGACGTGTAATGAAACGATCATAAAAATAAAGATGCAGATGGCGCACACCGAAGAGCTCTCCGCCATCGTGGAGCGTCGACGCAGGAGAATGCCATGCAGACCACACACGATGCCGCACTCTGCGCGGAAAACCGCTATCATGAAACTTCCCCTGTTCCCGACAACAATACCCTGGAGATATCCATGGAGCCGGCTTATAAGATTCTGATCGCCGATGATCATCCTCTCTTCCGGGAAGCCATCAGCAGCGTAATTGCTTCCGGCTTTGCTGGTAGTGAGATTCTGGAAACCGATGATCTGGAGAGTGCGCTGGAGATTACCCGGGAAAACGATGATCTGGATCTGATCCTGCTGGATCTGAACATGCCTGGCATGCATGGCCTTAACGGCTTGATCACGTTGCGAAACGAATCCCCAAGCATTCCGGTGGTCATTGTTTCAGCGGAAGAGGACAAGCAGGTGGTTCTGCAGGCCATTACTTATGGTGCCGTGGGTTTTATTACCAAGTCCTCTCCCCGTGCCCACATGACCGAGGCCATCCAGCAGATTCTCAACGGGAATGTGTACCTGCCCTCGGATATCATCCGGACCGGCAAGGAAGCCAACCAGCGCCGCAGTCGCGGCGACGACAACCCTATTTCGCCGGAGTTGCTCAACTCCCTGACCCGCCGCCAACTTCTGGTTCTGGAGCGTATGTCGAAAGGCGAGTCGAACAAGCAGATCGCTTACAATCTGCATATCGCGGAAACCACGGTTAAGGCTCACGTTTCGGCGATTTTGCGCAAGTTGGGGGTGCATAACCGCGTGCAAGCCATTCTTTCAGCCAGCGATGTGGATTTCAGTCAGTATCTGAAACGGTAATCCGGTTCATGCAGAGCGATCTTGAGTCACGTGATTCAACACGCTGCGCAGCTTTAACGGCTTTACTGGCTTGTTCATCAACAGGTAACCCAGTTCACGAATGTGCTGTTTCAGCTCGTTTGAGTAATTGGCCGTGATCATCAGCACGGGAGCAGGTATCGCGCGGCGATGATTGATCTCGCCAACCACATCCACGCCATTCGTGTCGTCGTCAAGGTGATAATCGGCCAGGATCAGATCCACGGGTGCCGATTCCATAGGCAATTGCTGCTGAAGGTCTTCCAGAGACGTAGCGGTTACCACCTGACAGTCCCAGCCTTCCAATAAAGTTCTCATGCCGTCGCAAATAGATAGATCGTTGTCGATAACCCATATGCGGGCACCATTAAGGCCGCTCTTTATGGTCGCTTGGTGAGAAGTGTCCTTTTTCGAATGCTGCGGCTCGAGCTGGCCCAGTGGAACCTGAACACTAAACATGGAACCTTTTCCTTCAACCGAAGACACTCTTACCTTGTGGCCCAGCATGCGGGAGATTTTGTCCACGATCGCCAGGCCCAGGCCCAATCCTTTGTCCTGTTGTGAGCCTTTGGGTTGTATGCGTTTGAACTCCTGAAATATTTCCGTGAGCTTGTCTTCCGGAATCCCCATGCCGGTGTCCCAGACCTGCAGCAGGACATGATCCCCCCGCCTGCGACAACCAAGCAGGATGCGTCCCGAGGTTGTGTACCGGATGGCGTTGGTCAGGAAGTTCCGGAGAATTCGGGCGAGCAGCTGGGAGTCCGATTCGACCACGGCCGACGAGGGCACGAAATCCAGCTGGAGGTTTTCGGCAAAGGCCATCTGGCGGAATTCCCGGGCGATGTTGTTCAGAAGGTCCCGAAGGTCAAAGGCGGTTACGTCCGGCTTGATGACACCAGCATCGAGTTTGGAGATATCGACCAGGGTTCCCAGAAGGTTTTCCACGTCATCCAGTGAGGTGCTGACGGAACGAACCAGGCTCTCGGCCTTGGGACCGAACGATTGCTCCTGCAGAGCGCTGGTGAACAGCCGGGCCGCATTGAGTGGTTGCAGCAAGTCATGACTGACGGCCGCCAGGAACTTTGTCTTCGACATGTTGGCCCGTTCCGCTTCCAGCTTGGCGTCGCGTAGCCGGGCCTCGACGGTGGCGCGCTCCGATATTTCCTGACGCAGCTTGTTGTTCAGACCGGTGAGCGCCGCTGTGCGTTCTTTTACCCGGCGTTCGAGGTTGTCATAAGCCTGTTCGAGGGCGAGGGCGGTTTTGCGGCGCTCGGTGATGTCACGAATCAGCACAAAAAAGCCGATAATGTCGCCGTCTTCACCGAAGTTGGGAACGTAGGAGCGGAGCATGTAGCGCTCCTCCCCGTCTTCACCGGTCTCCTCCAGTTCAAAGGTCACGTTATGGCCATCCAGTACTTCCATGATCTGTGGCAGCAGTCTCTGGTAGGAGTCCGGGCAGTGTATTTCATCCAGCCGCTTGCCCAGCAGGGGGGCCCCTTTTCGGCTATACCATTCTTCATAGACCTTGTTGCAGAATTGCACGGTCATGTCCGCGCCGATGTAGGCAATGAGGGCCGGTACGTGGTCGGTCACCACGCGAATCCAGCGTTCGCTCTCTTCCAGCGCTTTTATCCGGCGGGCCATCTCGCTGTTCTTGACGTCGGTGATGTCCGAGTACAGAACCACCAGGCCGCCCTCCCTGGTAGCCCGCTCCGTCATCTGGACCCAGCGACCATTGGACAGCAGGAAAACGGCTTCTTCCACGTCCTCGTGGCTGTGCTCCTCCAGGACCAGGCCGCAAGCGATGGCCTGGGCCTTGACTTCCTCGATGGAGGCGCCGGCTTCCGGCGGGTTGACCCCGGCATGCAGCCAATAACTCTGGAATCGACTGTTGCTTTGTAGCAAACGGTGTTGGCGATCAAAGAGCACAAAGCCATCGGCGATACTTTCTATGGCGTCGTTGAGTCGCTGGCGGGTCGTTTCGGCTTCTTCCCGCGCCCGGTTCAGGGCCTTGTTGCTGGCCTTGAATTCCTCCATCGCGTGGTTCAGTGCGTCGGTGCGCTCACGCACCTGCTCGGCCAGAATCACCGAATGCTCAAAAGCGGCATAGGGCTCCAGCTTGTGGGTAACGCCGGACTCGACGCGCGTGATAAGCGCATCGCGGGTTTTCCGCAATCGATGATTTTCTGCTTCCAATTCGGCGATACGCCGCGCTTGCGCCGCCTCACCAGACGCCTCAGACGGGCGCTGAGCGGATTTCAGGTTGGCCAATCACCACCCCCGTAAACGTCTGGTTGATATGCATGCCATCAAATTGCTCGCCATAGGTGTTGAAACCAATAACCCTGTGATGCTGGAGAAACCTGGATACGGAGTCGACTTCGCCGATCACCTCCGCTTCGAGGCGGCGCAGGAAACAGTCACAGCCGATGGTGACCAGTGGTTCGCCAACAACACGCTCGGATGTTTCTATCTGCTGGCGGACGCTATCGAGAATTCCCCCGGGTGCCATTGCTGTCATGACAATGCCGGTTTCAACAGCGCAGTAGAATGTCAGGCTGCCATCGGCATTGACTCTCTGTATCGAGCGTACGAAGTATTGCCCCCCGATTTTCACGCCCAGGGGACGAAGGGCAAAGGTTTTTCGGTCGAGGTCTTCCACGTTCACACCGACCACGCGTGCATAGGCCTGGGCTGCGGGCTCTGCATTCAGTTCAAAGACCGTCCGGCTTTCCGCGCAAGCGTCCGTGACCACCAGTTTTTCGGTGCCGTTAAGCAGATGGTGTGTGGAGAATACCCGGAAATCCAGTGGTGTGTTGACCAGCATCACGGTAGCCGCGCTGTTATGAAACTGGCCATTGAAAAATACGTGGGTATTGGCGAGACGTTCGTCGTCGCCCGCTGATCCGCCAAACTGGGGAATGGCACCGAGTGCGGAGTTCAGGGTTGCCAGGACGAGCTCTTCCCGGCTGGACAGACCATCAAGCAGGGTGATGGCGAAGGTGTTTCCCTTGATCGGAGCCAGTTTTGCGTCACGGCAAGTGGCCAGCAACCCATCGATCACGCCCTGTGCGTCCTGCAGGGTGAAACGGTCCAGTTCGGAGATGAGTGCGCAGTCGATGGCGAAAAAGCGCTGATCAAAGCCGATGGCGGTGATGCATCCCCGGTCGTAGCCGGCCGGTGTTATCTCTCCGGCAGAGGTGCAACCACATACCCGAGCGTCTGGAAAAAACTGTTCCAGAGCAGGGCCCAGCCGCTCCAGGTCATACTCGGCAGAGCAGAAAAACAACAGGCATCCCAGGTTGTCGTGGTACAGCTGGCGGGATAGCTCCCGGGCTGCCAGCTGTGGTTCTCGCACGTTGGTGCTTGCCACTTTAACCGCTTGAAAATTTGCCGCTGGCTCCATTGGCACCGATTCCGTCGACGTTGGGATGTGCTTTGATTCTACGGCATCCGTGCGATCAGCCAATGCGACTTCCGTGCTTTTTGTGGGCGCGCCAAAAAAGTCGTAAGTCATTGAGTTTATTCCCTGTGTGTCAAAGCTTGCAGCCGCCTTGCGGGCTGGAAGAGCCCGGAGTAATACTTTAGTCCTGTTTTGGGTGTCTCCAGGGAGGGTCTTTCAGTGCCCGGTTTCCCGCCAGACACTGAAAAGCCATCGGGTTGTGCTCATTCTCAGAACGTCACGATACCGCCCAAAGCGATGGTGTCGGCGTCTACTTGCTGAGCACCACTGGACTTGCTGTTTTTCTCGAACATGTTGTACTCGGCAACGACTTTGAAATTCGGATTAATTTCATGGAACAGTGCCACGGAGGTGTTTTCCGACTCAAAGTCACCCTGGTCGGAATCGGTTTCCCCGTAGGACAACACCAATCGGTTTGCCCCCAGTTTATAGGCACCCTGGACCAGATAACCACTGGCGTCTTCTTCTGCGATTGGGTCGGCATTGCCATCGTTGTCGGTGTCACCGGCATCGGTAATCAATAAAGGCATGTCTCCCTTGGAAGTGAAGCCGGAACCTGTCAGCGATAAATCGCCCAGGGTTGCTTTCAGACCATAGCCAACGCCAGTTGAATCCACGCTGGTGTTGTCGTTTTCCGAATTTTGATAGCGCCCGTTTACCCAGCCGGTCAGACTGACACCACTTAGATCAGCGGTGTAGGTGATTTCTGCTTCCAGGCGAGGTGCGGACTGTTCCGAACTGTTGCCGGGTGTTGTGTCGGCAGGCTCAAGAATGCCGGTAGCCAGCTTTAAACCATTCATCTCCGGCGTCCGGTAGGTGATTTGGGCCGATGGATTGGGGTACGGGTAACCGGAACCGATGTTTCCGAAGGACACGCCGGTTGCGGGACCGGGTGAGCCGAAGCCGGTGAGAATTTCATCGAGGAAAATGTTGGAGCGGGCATAAAGTCCAAAATCCTTCCCGATCAAAACCTGGCCCCAGGAGCCGTCGACGGTCGCATACAGCTGGCGCACATCTATGGCGGTGTCGGTTGCCGATTGCAGACTGTCGTTGATTGTTGACCAGAAAGAGGAGCGACCGCCGAGGGTCAGGTCTCCCATTTCCTTACTGAAGTTGAAGCCAATGGTGTTGGGAAGAAACCCCATTTTTACATCGGAATTCCGAGTGTCGGCCAGATTGTCATCTCGGTTTACGTAAAACGCGTTGAAATAGCCGTCCACGGAGAAAGAGGTGCCCTCTTCATTATAGACTTCTATTGCTGCATTGGCTGCGGCACTGGTACCCAAAGACGTGGCGACCGCCAAAGCCATGCAGGCCTTTTTCATGTTGTTGTTTGTCATGATTTCCCCGATTGTTGTTGATTGTCAGGGTTCCGGATCTCAGCGGGATGCGAAACCCAAGGCGCGGTTTGCTGCCTGAAGATCCATGTTCGGGTAAGGCATAAAGGGAGGGAATGCGACCAGGGAGCAGGTTCTCCGGTCAATTGGGCCCAGCCTGAGTCGAAACTTTAGGATTACGACTTGTAACAGTTTTCGTGAGATATGGTATTTCAATTCCCGGTCGATCATTATTCCCGGGTGGGTTGTATGAAATCAGGGAGCCACCGTTGAAACGACTGGTATTACTGGGCGCCGGACACGCCCATTTGATTGTCCTCCGTGAGCTTGCCCAATCACCCCCGCCCGATACCGAGCTGGTTGTGGTGAGTCCTTCGTGCTGGCAGTACTATTCGGGCATGTTGCCAGGCTGGATTGCGGGCCACTATAAGCTGGATCAGTGCCGTATAAAGGTGGCGCCACAGGTGTCGGCGGCCGGGGGCGAGTTGATCCTCGACAGGGCGGTGGCACTGGATGCGGAACACCAGAAAATCCGGCTGGAAGGTGGTCGGCAGGTGGATTATGACTGGCTGTCGATCGACATTGGCTCGGGCTCCAACCTGGCCGACTTGGAAGGCTACGATGACCCGCTGATCAGCGTGAAACCCATCGAGCGCTTCCAGGCCCAGTGGCGGGAGTTCGAGGAACAATGCCAGACTACCGGCGCCGGTCATCTTGTGGTGGTGGGCGGCGGTGCCGCTGGCGTGGAACTGGCCATGGCCGCCGCCAATGTGGTTCGCCACAACCACGAAGGTGGGGGCCGGGTGTCGTTGATTGCCGGTGATGATGGGCCGCTGCCGGGTTTCAATGGGTTGATGCGTCGGCTGGCGGCCAGGAAGCTGGTGCGCAGGCGGGTGACGGTTATTGGACAGCGCGCTTCGGTTCGTGACGGTAAATTGCAGCTGGCCGACGGTACCGGGCTGAAGACCGGCCCGGTGCTTGCCGCCACCGGCGCGGCGGCCGAGCCGTTCCTTAAAGACAGTGGTCTGGCGGTGGATGAGCAGGGCTTTTTGCGGGTGGACGCCTGCCACCAAAGCCTGTCTCACAACAACGTGTTTGCGGTGGGCGACACCTGCAGCCGCGAGGACGGCGCTCTGAACCGCTCCGGGGTACACGCGGTAAAAGCCGGCCCAATTTTGGCAGACAATCTTCGTTCAGCATTGGGCGAAGGTGCCCTCAAACCCTTCCGGCCCCGGCGCTATTCGTTATACCTGTTGGCCTGTGGCGACCGTACAGCCATCGGCAGTTACGGTCCCCTGACCTTCTCCGGTCGCTGGGTGTGGCGCCTGAAGGATCGGATCGACCGGGGGTTTATCGAGAGCTTTCCCCGCTGTTGATCAGTGCAGCTTCAGCCGTGGCTTCATGGCCCGGCTGATCTTGTCCAGCAGCCAGATAATGCCGGTACGGGTGAAGCCGTGCAATGCCACCTGATGCATCCGGTAGAGCGAGACGTAGAACAACCGCGCCACTTTGCCTTCGATGTACATACTGCGCCCGGACAGATTGCCCATCAGGTTGCCCACGGTGGTGTACCGGCTGAAATTGATCAGTGAGCCGTGGTCGTTATAGACAAACGGAACCGCCTCTTTGCCTTCCAACCGGTTGCACAGGGTTTTGAACAGGGCATCGGCCTGTTGATGAGCGGCCTGGGCTCGGGGCGGCACAGAGTGATCAGAACCGGGTTGGGGACAGGCGGCGCAATCGCCAAAGGCAAAGATATCGGCATCCTGCGTGGTTTGCAGAGTCTGGTCGACCACCAGCTGGTTGCCGCGGTTGGTCTCAAGCCCCTCGAGTCCTGCCAGAAAAGCGGGTGCCTTGATGCCGGCGGCCCAGATGGTCATATCGGAGTTGAGTTCCGTACCGTCTTTCATGATTAGACTGCCGGCACGAATTTCACTGACTGGCTGACCGGTCAGCACCTGAATGTTCTGGTGCTGCAGCTCCCGGGTGGCCCCGGCCGATAGCCGTGCCGGCAGGGCCGGGAGAATACGATCCGCGGCTTCAATCACGCTGATGGACACATCCGAGGGCTGCAGGTGGTTCATGCCGTAGATCGGCAGCTCCCGTGACGCCAGCCGCAGTTCCGCCGCCAACTCCACGCCCGTGGCGCCGGCACCGATAATGCTGATGTTCAGTGTGTGTGGCTGGCCTTCCCGCGATTCATGATTGCGGCGCAAAAAAGCGTTCAGCAGCAGATTGTGAAAACGCCGGGCCTGGCGCAGGCTATCCAGAAACAGGCAGTGCTCCTGTGCGCCCGGGGTGCCGAAATCGTTAGCGGTGCTGCCTACGGCAATCACCAGGGTGTCGTAAGGCAGGTGCCTTTCAGGCACCACCTCGTGGCCTTCGTCGTCGTAGAACGGGGCGATGGTAATCTGTTTGTTGTTGCGATCCAGGCCGCTCATGCGCCCGAGCTGAAATTCGTAATGGTGTTTGCGGGCGTGGGCGCGGTAATTGATTTCGTTGGCGCTGGCGTCCAGCGACCCGGACGCCACTTCGTGTAGCAGTGGCTTCCACACGTGGGTCAGCTCGGCATCCACCAGAGAAATGCGCGCCTTGTGTTTACGCCCCAGTTTGTTGCCCAGGCTGGTGACCAGTTCCAGGCCGCCGGCGCCCCCGCCGACTACCACAATGTGATGAAGCTCCTCCATAACTGCCTGCCCCCTCTGCTCTGAACGCGGAATAAGAATAGCAAGCTTAGTGCTTCAGGCAGTAGGGTTCCAGCAGGTTTGCCATGTCATCCGCCAGGTCGGACAGTTGTTGTTCTGGCAGACCCCGCTCAGCCATGGCCCGAAGCCCCATGATCTGGCTTTGCAGAAGACGCGCCAGGCGGTTGCAATCGGTACTCTGGACCAGCTCACCCCGGCCTCTGGCCTGCTCCAGCAAGCGGGTCAAGGTGCTTTCAATAGCCGCCAGCACCTCCCGCGCCTGATTGGCCAGGGCGGCATTGGTGTGGCTGGTTTCCAGCAAGGTTTTCACGATCATGCAGGCCCGGGAGGGGCAGGCGTCCTGCTGGCAGCTCATGGCGACATGGCGCAGGTACGCCTGCAGGCCCTCCACAATGGAGTCGTACTGCTGCATATGACCGGCCAGTTCTTCGCCGCCCTGTTCGGCATAGCGGGCCAGGGCTTCCGAGAACAGTCCATCCTTACTGCCGAAGGCGGCATAAATGCTGCCCGGGCGCATGTCCAGCGTTTGCTCGATCTGTTTCATGGAGCTGCCGTGGTAGCCCTTTTCCCAGAACAGACCAATCGCCTTATGCAGGGCGGCGTCCCGGTTGTATTGAGGGTGTCTGGCCATGGTTGCCCCCGTTAATGCTCGTGTTGAAGATTCATTCAACTATAACTTGAGTCACCGCCTCATAACACCGGAGCCGTCCAAATCGTTGCCGGGATACCGGTGAAAGACCATGGGCTGATCTCGGAAACCTGTTCGAACCTTTGCTAATCTGTTGGTATCTGACAGCGTACACTGACAAAAACCGTTGAAGGAGAAAAACCGTGAAACTAGAGGTTCGAGGCGTTGAGGAAGGCAAACCGGTTCCGGAGAAGTTCGCATTCGGGGTTTACAGCGAAGAAGACCACATGAGTTTTGGTCCCAACCGCAACCCGGAAATGGTCTGGGAAGGGGCGCCCGAGGGCACCAAAAGCTTTGTGGTGATGATGTTTGACCCGGACGTGCCCGGCAAGGCCGACGATGTGAACCAGGAAGGCAAAACCGTGCCCGCCGACCTGCCGAGGGTGGATTTCTTTCACTGGCTGCTAGTGGACGTGCCGGCGGATGTCAGCCGCATTCCCGAAGGGGAGGACAGCGACGGCGTGATTCCCAAGGGCAAGGACCCGGGCCCCGGCCCCATTGGTATTCGCGGGGTAAACAACTACACCCAGTTCCTGGCCGGCAACCCGGACATGGAAGGCACCTACGGCGGCTACGATGGCCCGTGCCCGCCCTGGAACGATGAAATCATTCACCACTACCACTACGAAGTGCATGCCCTGGATGTGGAAAGCCTGGGCCTGGATGGCGAATTTGACGGCGGTGCCGTTCGTGAAGCCATGGCCGGGCACGTGTTGGCCAGCGCCCGGGTGACCGGCACCTACACCCTGAATCCGGATCTGCGATAGGGCCCGTGCCGGAGGCTGGTAAACCGGCCTCCGGTCCGGTATCCCTCAAAAGGAGTCCGTTATGATTGCTCGAATGGCAATATTCGTGGGGCTGATGACCGTGAGCCTGTTGGCCGGTGCCACCGAAGGACTGGTTTCGCTCAAAAGTCCACACTCTGCCCAAGAGACCATGGATCGGCTGGAATCCATTGTTGAAGACAAGGGGCTGAACGTATTTGCCCGTATCGACCACGCCGCCGGGGCTGAGAGTGTTGGCCAGGCTTTAAGGCCCACGGAAGTTCTGATCTTTGGTAATCCGAAAGGCGGCACGCCTTTTATGCAGTGTGCCCAGTCGGTGGGGATTGATCTGCCGTTGAAGGCGCTGGTCTGGGAGGACGAAGCCGGCCAGGTGTGGCTGGGCTATAACGATTCGTCGTATCTGGCCCAGAGGCATGGGGCCGAGGAGTGTGCGGTGGTGCCCAAGCTGTCAAAGGCACTTGAGGGTATGACAAAAGCGGCGGTGGCGAAGTAACCGTTGCCCTGAAAGGCTCCCGGGAGTTAGTTTCGGGCTGTTGCTCAGCCCCATCTTCGCCTTCAACTCGGGCCAAGGCAATGTGCAAACCGCCCTGATGCAGCGGGATGAAAGCGCCTGCGCGCCTTGCGGGGCGCCCTGTCCTTCCAGCCGGGATTGATCAACCGCCGGCAAGCAGGCGGTCCGATACCTTATCCACCAAGTCCACCAGGTTGTCGGATTGAAAAGCGGGTGCGCTCATGGCGGGATGAAAAACACTGTCCTGCCGGCGCACCCAGCCGGCCAGCATGCCGGCGTTCATGGCCCCGTTGGTGTCCCATGCATGGGCGGCGATCATCGCCGAACGCCCGGTTTCGCCGCCCACGCTCTGGATGGCTTCCTGATAAACGGCTTTCTTTGGTTTCCATTGGCCAATGGAATCGATGGAAACCACGTGATCGACCAGCTCCTTCAGGGAATTTCCGGTAATGAGTGCCTCTGTATTGTTTTTCGAGCCGTTGGTGAAAAACACCACTGTAATCCCTTTGTCCTTGGCCAGCGCCAACGCCTCCCGCACATCGGGGTGGGCCTGAAGCTGACCAAACACCGGCAAAATGCGGTCGATTGCGGAAGCGGTCGAAGAAACACCAGAGTTGGTCAGCACAACCTCCAGCGTTCCCCGGGCCATGTCGATGAACGGCACATAGGTGTCGGTGGCCGATACGGCAAACGCATCCCGCAGTAGCTGGGCGAAGAATAGGTCTTTGGTGTGCTCGGGCAATCCGAGTGACTGGAAGGCCTGGGACAGGAGGTCCAGTGAAAAAACGGTTTCGATTACGTCGAAGACAAGCACGGAGTTTTTGGAATTCATCATCACACCTGCTCTGGTTGAGGCTGCCTTTCTGAATTGAAACGGTTCTGGCTGTTGCCGGATCCAGCTTCGTGGGCTAATCTGGTCATTATGTAGTGATCGCTCAAAAACTATAGTTGATGGGCAGGGCAATATCTACCGTATGCGTTGGATTGACTAATCGATCCATTGAAACTGTCGATAATCAAAGTCTTGCTCCAGCGTCGGTTTGATTACGTCAAAATAGGGCGAGGCATCAAAGTCCCGGGGCGCAAACAGCGAATGGTGTCGGGAGCGGAAGGTTTCCTTTCGCCGCAAATCGCTGTCCGGATCATACTCCGGGCCGTCCAGGCTGATGGGCAGTATGGGGTAGCGCAGTAGCTGGAAGGCTTCGGCAATGAAGGTGGAGCAGATGGCGCGGGTGGGGTCGCCGCTGCCCATCTCCAGCAGTGAGCGCCGGTAGCGGGACGGCACCGGCGGCGTGGGCCAGAGGTAACGGGCCAGATCCCAGACGTTTTTCAGGTCGTATTGGTGCCCCATGCGGCTGATGGAATAGTTGGTGAGGGTGTTCAGGTCGTCTTCACTCAGGCCTACTGGCCGGCAGATACGAGTGTGAGTATGCCGGTAGAAGGAGAGAGGCAAGGCACGTATGCCTTCCTCCAGATCAGCCTCGATCAGTACGTGAGGTTCGCCGGTGGGGCTTTGGCCGAGACCGGCGTCCGGGCCCAGATACAGCGCCGCGTGAGACCAGGTGGACTGGGTCAGATATTTGATGGCCGTGCTGATGCGAGTGTTGCCCTCCACCAGCAGCACATCGCCCGGCTGCAGGGTATCCCGAAGCGCTTTCCAGGTGGAAGTCCTTACCGATGGCTGGGTGACCTGTTTGGAGAGATAGGCGGCCAGGTGGCGGGACAGCCAGTTCAGGAGCATGTTCATCCTCTGTTGGTGTGCGTGCTTTTGCCAGTGTGGAGCCAGACGGGACACCAGGTCTGGTTTAACTGCTAAAGATAACAGTGTTGCGGTGTTATGTGTGTAACATCGGCCGCTTGCCGGTGTCAGTACCGGCAACACAGGATGCTCCCCGACAAAAAGGCAGGAACATGAACCGAAACAAGCTGATTCTTCTGGCCGCCATTGCCCTGATTGTGTCTATATTCATCGGGCTGGACGGCCATCAAGTGCTGACCCTGGACAACCTGCAGGCACACCAGGCGTCTGTGGCCGCGTGGATTGAGCAGAATCTACTGGTGGCGGTTACCGGTTACGCGGCTTTGTACGTGGTGGTCACCGCCCTGTCGTTGCCCGGCGCCACCATTATGACTCTTGCCGGCGGTGCCTTTTTCGGCAACTTTTACGGTTTGGTAGCGGTTTCCATCGCCTCTACCATCGGCGCCTCGCTGGCCTTCCTGGTGGCCCGGTTTCTGTTGCGAGATACCTTGCGGGCGAAATACACCGACACCATTGCCAAAATCGACCGGGGCATTGAGAAGGATGGCGCCTTTTACCTGGCCACTCTGCGTCTGGTGCCGGTGTTTCCGTTCTTCCTGATCAATCTGGCCCTGGGGCTGACCAGCATGAAGCTGCGCACCTATGCCTGGGTAAGCTGGGCAGCCATGCTGCCGGGCACCTTTGTGTATGTGAACGCCGGCACCCAGCTTGGGCAGATTCAGTCCACCTCTGACATTGTCTCGGCCGACCTGTTGTTGTCATTTGCCCTGTTGGGCCTGTTCCCGCTGATTGCCAAGTTCGTGGTGGGCTTTCTGCGCCGCCGGCGGGTGTATGCCGGCTGGCAGAAGCCGGACCACTTTGATTACAACCTGCTGGTGATCGGTGGTGGTTCGGCCGGTCTGGTGTCTGCTTACATTGCCGCTGCGGTGAAGGCGAAGGTGGCGCTGATCGAGAAAGACCAGATGGGCGGTGATTGCCTGAATACTGGTTGTATACCGTCCAAGGCGTTGATCCGCAGCGCCAAAGCCGCCGATACCCTGCGCCACGCCAACCGCTACGGCCTGGAGTCGGTGCCGGTGAAAGGTTCGTTCAAAACCATCATGGAGCGGGTGCAGAGCGTCATCAGGAAGGTCGAGCCTCACGATTCGCCCGAGCGTTACGAGCAGCTGGGGGTGGAATGCATCGCTGGCGAGGCAAGCTTTGTCTCTCCCTGGGAGCTAAAGGTGCGCCTGAACGACGGCGGCACGAAACGGCTGACGGCTCGCAGTATTGTGGTGGCCACCGGCGGCAAGCCGGCGGTACCACCGATTCCAGGGCTGGCGGACATGCAGCCGCTGACCTCCGACAACCTCTGGCAGCTGCGGGAGCAACCGAAGCGCCTGCTGGTGTTGGGCGGCGGCCCGATCGGCTCGGAGATGGCCCATGCCTTTGCCCGGCTGGGCAGCCAGGTGACACAGGTGGAGCGTGGCGACCGTCTGCTGCCCCGGGAGGATGTTGAGGTTTCCGAGCTGATGCTTAAACAGTTCGAGGCTGATGGTGTGGATGTTCGGCTGAATCATTCCGCCGCCGAGTTCTGCCTGGAGGACGGCGAGAAAGTCGTCTATTGCGACCAGAACGGTGAGCGGGTGCGCATTGCGTTTGACCAGGCGCTGGTGGCGGTGGGCCGCGCCGCCAACACCGAGAATCTGGGGCTGGACCGGATTGGTGTGGAAACACTGCCCAACGACACAGTACCGGCGGAAGCCGATATGAGTTTGCGCTATCCGAATGTGTTCGCCTGTGGCGATGTGGCCGGGCCTTACCAGTTCACTCACGCCGCCGCTCACCAGGCCTGGTACGCTGCGGTGAATGGCCTGTTTGGCCAGTTCAAGCGCTTCCGGGTGGATGACCGGGTGATGCCCTGGGTGACTTTCACCACGCCCGAAGTGGCCCGGGTGGGGCTGAGCGAAGCCGAGGCGAAAGAAAAGGGCGTTGATTATGAGGTGACCCGTTATGACTTGGACGACCTGGACCGGGCGATTGCCGAAAGCGACCGGGCCGGCTTCATCAAGGTGCTCACACCGCCGGGCAAGGACAAAATCCTGGGCGCCGTGGTGGTGGGTACCCACGGTGCGGAGATTCTGGCGGAATTCACCCTGGCCATGAAACACGGCCTGGGGCTGAATAAACTGCTTGGCACCATTCACCCTTACCCAACCTGGAACGAGGCGGCCAAGTTCACGGCCGGGCAGTGGAAACAGGCCCACGCGCCGGGTGGTGTGTTGCGCCTGCTGGCGAAATTCCACGCCTGGCGCCTGGGTAAAGATCGGGACCCGCAAGACGACCGTACTTGAGAAGGAGTTGAATCTTCAGCGGGCATCTGTAACAAACCCGAGAATGTTGTGTCAGATTTCTGGATAAAGGCAATCACCAAGGAGCAAGCATGCCCCTGACTGAGACAAGAGCGGAACGCCGCAAACGTATTCCCGCTGTTGAAGTACTCGAACCCCGGGCCCGGGACAGCTGGACTCACACCCGCAACGGCGATCCGCGTGGTTATATTGATGCGGACAAGCTCAGGGAGCTGTGGATTCACACCGGCACCGCCTGCAACCTCGCCTGTCCCTTCTGCCTGGAAGGCTCCCACCCCGGCGATGGCCGCATTCCCGGCATGAAGCTCAGCGACGTAAAACCGTTTATCCACGAAGCGCTGGACATGGGCGTGGAGCAGTTTTCCTTCACCGGCGGCGAGCCGTTTGTGATCCGGGATTTCGTCAATATCCTCGATTACGCCAGCCAGCACCGGCCCTGCTTTGTACTCACCAACGCCACCGAACCACTGCACAAGCGGGAACACCAGGTGCTGCCGCTGCTGGATAACCCCTACCCGATCCACTTCCGTGTGAGCCTGGATTTCCCGGACCGCGCCCGGCACGACAAGGACCGGGGCGAGGGCAGTTTCGAGCAGGCACTGGATGGCATTCGCTGGCTGATCAACCAGGGCTTCGAGGTGTCCATTGCCCGGCAGACCGACCCGGATGAAAACCCGCAGGATGTGGAAGCCGCGTTCCGGGCCATCTTCCGGGACTGGAACATTCCCGAGGATCTGTCCTTCACCGCCTTCCCGGACCTGGGTACCCCCGGCTCGGAGGACGGCAGCCCTGAGATCACCGAAACCTGCATGGAAAAGTACCCGACGAAGGAGTCCCGGTCCCACTTCATGTGTACCTACACCCGCATGCTGGTGAAGAAAGGCGATCAGGTGCGGGTGTATGCCTGCACGCTGGTGGATGATGACCCGCAGTATGATCTGGGTGGCACGCTGGCCGAGAGCATGGATGAACGGATCATGCTGCGCCATCACCGATGCTTTGCCTGTTACCGGTTTGGGGCGAGTTGTTCCGCGCCCTGATTTTGAGTTGGCCTTGCAGGACTGATTGCTTCGTTTGGCGGGTCGGTCGCTGGCAACCGGAGGAGTTTAGGCTATTTTATGGGTGTCAGCCTGTTCAAGAGCGATGTTTGGAGGCCTAAAGGTTTCAGGCTTCACTCTGAACGGAGTCAGAAGCTCTCGTCTCGGCTAACGGCTGGATATTTATCGGACTTTGTCTATGCTTGAGGTGTGGTTGGTGTCTTGCAGAGGGTCGCTGCGAGGCGCCAACTTGAAATATATTTCGTGGTCTATATAATTTCTATCCATCTTTTGGCAGCGAGTTAATCAAATATGACATCTGAAGGCTCGAATACCACCGCCATCAAACTTCGCGTTCCCGTGAAAGATGATGGCTACAGACTTCACCAGCTGATCGCGGAATGCCCGCCGCTGGACCCCAATTCGATCTACTGCAACCTCCTGCAGTGCAGCCACTTTGCCGAGACCGGCGTGGCGGCGGAAATGGACGGCGATCTGGTCGGCTTCATTTCCGGTTATATTCCCCCCGAACAGCCCGAGACCGTGTTTGTCTGGCAAGTGGCCGTGCACGAGAAAGGTCGTGGCCAGGGCCTGGCCAAGCGCATGTTGAAGGAAATCGTGGCCCGTGAGGCGTGCAAAAACGTCACGCACATGGAAACCACTATTACCGAAGACAACGAGGCTTCCTGGGCACTGTTCCGCTCCTTCGCCCGCGACATGGGCGCCGAGCTCACCTACCACGAGCACTTCGAGAAAGAGACCCACTTTGGTGGGCAGCATGATTCCGAATTCCTGCTGCGCATCGGGCCCTTCACGAAGTCCGTCTGATAGCCCCGGTACACGCGAAGCGTGACCAACTGTGATTTGGACAAGCCGGCAGGCCGCCCGAGGTGGGCCTGCCACTCAAGGCTTTAACCAACGCACGGTGGGGCTTGTTGCGACCCTGCAAAACCCTATCCGCAAGCTCCCCGAGCATCTACCTCGAACCTGATATGCTAAGAGGCAAGACCATGGAACTTTTCAAGTCGACCGAATCCGAAGTACGTGTATATTCCCGTGCCTTTCCGGTGATTTTTAACCGCGCCAAGAACGCGAACCTGTACACCGAAGATGGCAAGGACTATCTCGATTTTCTGGCCGGCGCTGGCTCTTTGAATTACGGCCACAACAACGACACCCTGAAAAAAGCCCTGCTTGAGTACATTGAATCCGACGGCGTCAGCCAGGGTCTGGACCTGTTTACCACGGCCAAGCACGATTTCATCGAGTCCTACAAGAAGCACATCCTTGAGCCCCGTGGCCTGAACTACAAAATGCAGTTCACCGGCCCCACCGGCACCAACTGTGTGGAAGCGGCGATGAAGCTGGCCCGTAAAGTGAAGGGCCGCACCAACATCATCTCCTTCTCCAACGGTTTCCACGGCGTGACCACCGGTGCCGTTGCGGCGACCGGTAACGAACACCACCGTGGCGGTGTTGGCCTGCCGCTGACCGGCGTGGATTTCCTGTTCTACGACGGCTACCTGGGCGAAGACGTGGACACCCTGAAAATCATGGACAAGGTGCTGTCCGACAGCTCTTCCGGCGTTGAACTGCCGGCAGCGGTGATTGTTGAAGCGGTTCAGGGTGAAGGTGGCCTGAACGCCGCTCGCGCCGAATGGCTCAAAGGCCTGTCCGAGCTGTGCAAGAAGCACGATATCCTGTTGATCCTGGACGACATCCAGGCCGGCAACGGCCGCACCGGCGAGTTCTTCAGCTTCGAGTTTGCCGGCATCAAGCCGGACATCGTCACGGTTTCCAAGTCACTGTCAGGCTATGGCCTGCCGATGGCACTGGTGCTGTTCAAGCCGGAGCTGGACGTATGGGCCTCCGGTGAGCACAACGGTACCTTCCGTGGCAACAACATGGCGTTTGTCACCGCCCGTGCCGCCATTGAAACCTATTGGAAAGACGACACTTTCGCCAATGAGGTGAAAGCCAAGTCCGAGGTGCTGGCCGAAGGCCTGCAGGCGATCTGCAAAAAGTACCCGAACGAGTTCCGCCTGAAAGGCCGTGGCATGATGCGTGGTATTTCCGCCACCAATGCCGACCTGACCGGCCCGATCACCGAACGTGCGTTCGAGAAAGGCCTGATCATCGAAACCAGTGGTCCGAACGATGAGGTGATCAAATGCCTGATGCCGCTGACCACCAGCGAGGAAGACCTGAAGAAGGGCACAGCCTTGCTGGCGGAAAGCGTCGATGAAATCATGCAGGAAGGTGTAAGCCAGGCGTCATAAAAGACGCCTATACTGACACAGGACATTCATTCTGCAGGACAGCAAAGGCAAAAACATGACTACGGCACAACATACTGTCGAGAAGATCGGCGGTACTTCCATGAGCAATTACGAGGCCGTGCGCGACAACATCATTGTTGGCAACCGCGATAAGAGCGACCTCTACCAGCGCATCTTCGTGGTCTCCGCCTATGGCGGCGTGACCGACGAGCTGTTGGAGCACAAAAAGACCGGCGAGCCGGGCGTATACGCCCTGTTTGCCGACGCCGAATCGGACTGGGCCTGGGGCGACGATCTCACCAAGCTGGTGAAGTTCCTGACTGACATCAACGGCGAACTGTTCGAAGACCCAATGCTCAAGCAGCAGGCGGACCAGTTCATTACCGACCGCATCGAAGGGGTGCGCGGTTGTCTGATTGATTTGCAGCGCCTGTGTTCCTACGGCCAGTTCCAGCTCGAAGGGCACCTGCTGACCGTGCGTGAAATGCTGGCCGGTATTGGTGAGGCCCACAGCGCCTTCAACACTGCGCTGAAGCTTCAACAGGAAGGCATCAACGCGCGGTTTGTTGATCTGACCGGCTGGCGCGACGCCGAGCTGCTGCCGCTGGACGAAAAGCTGCAACAGGCCTTCGACAGCGTGGATCTGACCCGCGAACTGCCGATCGTGACCGGTTACGCCCAATGTAAAGAAGGGCTGATGCGCACCTTCGACCGTGGCTACAGTGAAATGACCTTCAGCCGGGTGGCGGTAATCACCAACGCTCGCGAAGCGATTATCCACAAGGAATACCACCTGAGTTCCGCTGACCCGAAAATCGTCGGTGAAGACAAGGTGGTGCCGCTGGGCCGCACCAACTACGACATCGCTGACCAGCTGGCCAACCTGGGTATGGAAGCCATCCACCCCCGGGCCGGCAAGGGCCTGCGCCAGAATGAAATCCCGCTGCGGGTGATGAACACCTTCGAGCCGGAGCACACCGGTACGCTGATCACCGGCGATTACGTCAGTGAGAAGCCACAGGTGGAAATCATTGCCGGCGCCAAGGGCGTGTTCGCGATTGAAGTGTTCGACCAGGACATGCAGGGCGAGCCGGGCTCGGATCGCAAGATTCTGGATGTGCTGAACCGCTTCAAGGTGCGTTTCATGTCCAAGGACACCAACGCCAACACCATCACCCATTACGTGGACACCACGCTCAAGCATGTGAAGCGTGTGGTGAAGGCGCTGGAAGAAGAGTGCCCGAACGCGGAAGTGAGCACCCGCAAGGTGGCGCTGGTTTCGGCCTGCGGCAGCGACATGAAGGTGCCGGGCATTCTGGCCCGCTCCGTGAAGGCACTGGCCGACCGGGAAATCAGCGTGCTGGCCATTCACCAGTGCATGCGCCAGGTGGATATCCAGTTCGTGATTGATGAAGATCACTACGATCAGGCGATTGCCGGCCTGCACGGCGCCCTGATTGAGCCGCATAATCACGAATACGCGATCGTCGCGGCCTCCGAAACCACCTGATCCGGTGGTTCAGAACTAAAAAGCCGGGCATTTTGCCCGGCTTTTTAGTACCTTCCTTTCAAGCTTTTATTCTGCTCTGGTCAGCCGTTGTGCACCAGATAGAACCAGCCCCCGGCGGCAATCTGGCACGCCAGCACGGTCAGGGTCAGTACCAGCCGTAATTTCAGATACCATCCCGGCCAGTAATGGCGCATCCAGCGCGCATCCACCAGGTACAGCATCAGATAGGCGATGGTGTAGACCACAATCTTGTGGGGCGTCTGCAACAGCAGCCCGAGACCGGCCGTGACAAAAAAGGCCTGGCTCAGCAGCATGCAGACAATGGGTGATTGCGGGTAGGTGCGGTTCTCCAGCTGCAGGGCGATGGTCCAGTAAATACCCGCCATGAAGGCCAGAATGCCGGCACTGTAAATGTAGAACCACGCCAGGATCGCCACGCTGCGCGAAGGCAGCACGAACAGCCCGGCCACGCCAGCCAGAAACGGAACCAGACCGGCCAGGCCAACAACGATGGCCAGACGAGCGACTGCAATCACGAGCGTTGCCTCTGGATCTGGATGCGCATGGGCTCAAGATCGGTGGCGGGCATGCCCACCATCTCGTGGTAGGCGGACGGGTGGACTACCTGGGTTTCCTTGATGTCCAATGAGCCCAGGGTGTCCTGGACCTGCCAGGTGCTGCGGAACAGGCGGGTCTGGCCCAGGTTGTCCGACAGCACTTTCATGCCCCAGTCGCCGTGCAGGCGAGCCATGTACTGCTGCCCTTCAATGGACAGGATTTCCAGCAGGTCGATAACGAGATTTTCGGTGGTTTTCAGCTCTTCCGGTGTGATGCGCACGATGCTTCTCCTGATTGCACATGTTGCTCTAGCTTACGAGCAAGTGGCCAGACAGGATCAACCGGCAAGTGCTTTGCACTCCTCGTGCGCTGGGCAATAAACCAGGTGATCGTTGACCATACCCGTGGCCTGCATGAAGGCGTAGACAATGGTAGGGCCGACAAAGGTGAAGCCGGCTTTTTTCAGGGCTTTGGACATGGCCTCGGACTTCGGTGTGGCGGTGGGCACCTGTTCGAACCGCTGCCAGTGGTTCTGGATGGGGCGGCCGTCGACGAATTGCCAGAGAAATGAAGAGAAGCTTTCGCCCTGCTCCCTGAGCGCCAGATAGCCTTGAGCGTTTTTGATGATCGAGCGAACTTTTAGGCGGTTACGGACGATGCCGGGGTTTTGCAGCAGCTGTTCGATGTCGCTTTCGGTGAATTGCACGATCCGTTCCGGATCAAAACCCGCGTAGGCGGCCCGATAATTATCCTGTTTGCGCAAAATCGTCAGCCAGCTCAACCCCGCCTGCTGGCCGTCCAGGCACAGTTTTTCAAACAAGGCCAGATCGCCGTATTCCGGGCGGCCCCAGACGGTGTCGTGGTAGTGAACATAAAGCGGGTCGGTGCCACACCAGGGGCAACGTTGCGGTTCGGCAGTCATGGCGCCTCCGGATCGGGGGGTGTTGAATGGGGGCTGGACAGATGAGCCGGGCGAATGGCCCGATGCATCGCCAGCTTGCTGTTGATGGTCCGGGATTTGGCCGGTGGCAGACTGAAATCCCCCGGCGGCGCTGCCAGCTGGCAAAAGTGTGGGCGAACCGCCGTATGGCTGGCCTGGTACACCACGGTCACCAGGAAGTGATCGATAGCCAGTGAACTGGCCTGCCAGCCCCTCTCGGTTCGATCACCGGCCAGAACAAAATCGCGGGCCACGTCCAGGGTTTGCAGATTGCCGGCGATGCCCCGGCCGGTGGCCTTCAGCCAGGCTTCCTTGAAGGTCCAGGCTTGCAGAAAAGCTTGCGGATCATCCCGTTCAAGCAGCCAGGCCTGCTCGCCAGCAGTAAACCAGCGGCGGGTGACCTTTTGCCAGCCCGGCCGGCGTTGCAGCGGTTCCAGATCCACGCCCAGTGGCTGCCGGGACAGGGCGCAGGCCGCCAGCCCCTGGCTGTGGCTGATGGACATTCGCCAGCCCGCGGGTACCTGTGAGGCGACCGGACGGCCCGGCACGGGGCGGCATTGTTCCGGGCCGGCGCGCCCGCGACAAACCGCTGACAAAGCCTGACGAATCAACCAGCGGCTGGTCAGAAACTCCCGTACCCGAGGGCTGGCCAGCGAGGCCAGCCGCTGGCGCTCGGTTTCGGTCAGCCATTCAGGCGCAGGGATCGGGGCATCGCTCTCCGGTTGTCGGCACAGCCAGACGCAGACTTCCCGTTCTGTTTTGTCTTTTGGCTCAAGGCTGTCCATTGGCTCAGGGCTGCAACCGCTGGATGGTCCAACCATTGCCTTCGCGCACGTACTCGAAACGATCGTGCAGGCGGCTGGGGCGACCCTGCCAGAACTCGATGCGCTCGGGTACTATCCGGTAGCCGCCCCAGAAATCCGGCAGGGGCACTTCGCCGGCACTGAATTTCTGTTTCATCTGCGCGACTTTCTGCTCCAGCAGGCCGCGGGAGGTGATCACCTTGCTTTGTTCCGAAACCCAGGCGCCGATCTGGCTGCCCCGGGGGCGGGAAGCAAAATAGCGCAGGGATTCGGCCTTGCTGACCTTTTCCACGGCGCCCTGGATGCGTACCTGACGGTTCAGGCCAATCCAGGGGAACAGCAGTGCCGCCTGCGGGTTTTCCTCTAGCTCCCTGGCCTTGCGGCTGCCGTAGTTGGTGTAGAACACAAACCCCCGGTCATCAAAGTACTTCAGCAGCACGGTGCGCAGATCCGGCAGGCCGTCAGCGCCAGCGGTGGCCAGCGACATGGCATTGGGCTCCAGAATGCCGGCAGTACGGGCATCCTCGAACCAGGTTTCAAACTGGCGGACGGGGTCATCATTCAGGTGTTCCCGGTCCAGGCCTTCGCTTTCAAAATCCCGACGCATATCGCCGATGTCCATAACCGCTGTTCTCCGTTTGTGAATTCAGGGCCTATCAAAGGCGTGTTATACGTCGCCGGAGCATATCGGGTTCGCCGCTGGCTGTCAGGTCTGGCTTGTTTCTCTGGCTGACAGGCGGGCGCTCCGGGCGCTATGCTTGAAGGTATCATGGTTGCTGAAATGTCTGTCAGGGAGAAGCCCGTGGGCGAACAGAGTGAACAGAATCCGCAAACACCGCCACCAGTGGCTCGACGCCAACGCCGTTGGCCCCGTTACCTGCTGCTGGGAATGGCACTGCTGGTTTTGCTTTATACCCTGGCCGGTTTTCTGCTGCTGCCCTGGTGGCTGGAGCGCAACCTGCCGGAGCAGCTTGATAGTGCGTTGGAGTGGCAGGCTGATATTGCCGATATCCGATTTAATCCCTACACCCTCGCCCTGGAGGCTGACGACTTTCAGGCCACTGACCGCAACGATGAGCCGGTGGCGGGGTTTGAATATTTACGGGTGAACGTCAGCTTTTTCCAGCTGTTGTCCGGCGTGATTGGTTTCCAGGAGATCATTCTGAACCGGCCGGAGGTACGGCTGGACCTGCTGGAAGATTATTCGGTGAATATCGCCCGGGACTTTCAGGCAGCTAATCCGCCGGGAGACGAGCCGGAAACGCCGGAGGCACAGGAATCCAGTGGCCCGTTAAAGCTCTATTTCCAGCAGCTGGCCATCAATGGCGGTGAGCTGCGGTTTCGGGATTTCACCCAGGGGGAAATGGCCGAGTTCCGGCTCCAGCCGCTGGATGTCACACTGAACGATCTGGCCACCTGGCCCCGGGATGATAACGGCGGCACTAGCCGCTATTCGCTTTCCGCCGCCGCCAATGATCAGGTGATCGAGTGGCAGGGCGATTTGAGCGTTGCGCCCTTGTATTCCCGTGGCTCTGTTCGTTTGTCGGATATTCGCCACGATACACTGGCGCATTTCCTCAAGCCCTATTTGCCTTGGCAGCTGCGGGACGGGCTGGTGACCCTGGCGTCTGATTACCGGTTGTCGGCCGGCGACGGACTGGAACTGACCACCTCCGATGGCCGGGTCACAGTGAGGGATCTGGCAATGGCGCTCGATGCCCAGGCGCAAGAGCCGGCCCTGAGCGCTACGGAACTGGACATTCAGGGCGTGGATTTTGACCTCAACCGCCGTGAGGCCAGCGTTGGCATGGTGACTCTGAACCAGCTTGCCGTGGCTGCCGCCCGCAATCAGGAAGGGGTGATCGACTGGCAAGCTTCCCTGCCCGGCACCGACACAGCCGCCGAAAGCGCTGAGCCGTCCGACGGGCCGGACCAGCAATCCAGTGCAGGCCCGCCATTTCGCTGGTCGGTACAGGGTATTCAGCTGACTGACAGTCGTATCGATTGGCAGGATGCGGTTCCGACCACACCGGCCCGACTGCAGCTGACCGATCTTGATGTGTCGGTGAGTGGATTGTCTAACCGGCTGGAGGAGCCGGTTTCCTACCAGCTGTCGACGGTTCTGGCCAGTGGTGGCGAGCTCTCCGCCAATGGTCAGTTTACACCGATGCCGTTTACCTTCGAGTCTGCTCTGTCCGGCTCAGCAATCGCTCTGGCGGTGGCGGAGCCTTACGTGCAAGACGCGGCGAACCTGTCCCTGCGTGATGGGCGCCTGGCCTTCGACGGCAACCTGGACCTGGACGCCCAGACCAATCCGATGACCGGAACGTTCAGCGGCACCGCGGAAGTCAGCGAGCTGGATGTGCGGCTGCCGGAGCAGGGCGAACCTCTGGTTGCCTGGCGCAATCTGCGGCTAAGGCCTGTTGAATATAATGTTCACCCTGCCCGTCTGGAAATCGGCACGGTTGCCGTCAGTGAGCCGGTCGCCAACATCGTGCGGGGAGCCGACGGCCTGCACAATGTCCAACGGGTTGTCCGGGGCGGCGAACCAGCCGAGTCCGGTGATGCAGAGCCGCCACCGGAACCGGCGCAAGCCGGGGACAGTGAGCGCCCGGCGCTGATCTTCCGCATCGGTGAGCTGCAGGTGGAAAGCGGGTCGGTCAGTTACGCCGACCGCACCCTGGAGCCGGCCTTCAGTACCAGTTTTGATGCCCTGAATGGCTCCGTGTCCGGGATTAGTAACGTCCCGCCACAGGAAGGCCGGGTGAATCTCAGAGGCCAGCTGGCCGGCGTGGCCCCGGTGGATTTTACCGGCACCCTCGGTGCGCTGGGCAGCGAAGATACCAGCGAGTTGCGCCTGAGGATGGACAACCTCGCTCTGCCGGTGTTGTCGCCCTACTTTGGCCGGTACCTCGGTTACGCAGTGGACAGCGGCAAATTGCAGCTGGACCTGGATTACGCCATTACGGGTAGTCGCCTCAAGGCCTCAAACAAGGTGATTCTGGACCAGATGCAGCTGGGCCGGTCGGTGGCCAGTGACCAGGCCGTCAACGCCCCAGTCAAGCTCGGCCTGGCCCTGTTGACCGATCGCCGGGGCACGGTTGAAGTGAATTTGCCCATCGAGGGCGACATGGCCAGCCCCGAGTTCAGCATTGGGCAGGTGGTGATGCGGGCCTTTGTGAACCTGTTGGCCAAGGCAGCCGCGTCGCCGTTCACCATGTTGGGTTCCATTGCTGATTTGGCCGGCTTCAGTAGTGAAGAGCTGGGTCAGGTCGCTTTTGAACCCGGCGGAACCGGTTTGGCGGGCAACGAGGCGGAAAAACTGGCCGCTCTGGCGAATGCCCTGAAAGACCGCCCGGAACTGTTGCTGGAAATTCGCGGCGCGGTGGCGCCGGAGGCTGATGGCCTGGCCCTGCTGAAAGAGCAGATGGCGGCCAGCGGTGAGGAAACCACCGGCGAGGCCTGGGAGCAGGCCCGCCAGGCTTACCTGGATGGTGAGCGTTCACTGCCCTCGGAAGCCCTGGGGCAGCTGGCGAACCAGCGGGCGCTAGAGGTGCGGCGCATCCTGGAGCAGACCCACGAGGTGCCCACCAGCCAGTTGTTCCTGCTGGATGCCTCCCGTGATGGCGAACTAACCGGGGCTGGCGATATCATTGTTCCGTTCACTCTGGATGTCCGCTAACCGGATGTCTGCCACTATGGAAAGCTTTTAACACCATGACCGCCGTTGCCAGCCATTTTTTTGCGTACATCAGTCGCCTGCGATGGATCAAACGCTGGGGCCTGATGCGCAACGCCATTGAGGAAAACGTGGCCACCCATTCCTGGGAGGTGGCCACCATCGCCCACGCGCTGGCATTGATCCGTAACCGGCGGTACGGCGGCACTGTTAATGCCGATAGAATTGCCGCCGCAGCCCTGTACCACGACGCCACCGAGGTGATCACCGGCGACATGCCCACGCCGGTCAAGTACCATTCGAAGGTGATGCGTGAAGCCTTTGGCGATATCGAACACAAAGCCGAGGGTGAGCTGCTGGCCTTGCTGCCGGAAGAATTGCGGGATGATTTTTCCCCCTACGTGCGGGAATCGCGGCTGAGCGAGCCGGAAAAACAGTTGATCAAGGCGGCGGACCGGCTTTCGGCCTGGCTTAAATGCCGGGCAGAACTGCGAGCCGGCAATCCGGAATTTGAGCCGGCCGAGCGGCAGATCCGCGAACGGCTTCAGCAGGAAGGCCTGCGCGAAGTGCAGTACTTTCTGGAGGTGTTTGCCCCGGGATACGACCAGCCGCTGGATAACCTGCTGGGCTGAGCCCGGTGCACGAATAAAAACAGGAAAGCCACTGTATGTGTGAATTGCTGGCGATGAGCGCCAACACCCCCACCGATTTGTGTTTCAGTTTTACCGGGCTAACCCGCCGTGGTGGAGAAACCGGCCCCCACAAGGACGGTTGGGGCGTGGCCTTTTATGAAGGCAAGGGCGTGCGCAGCTTCCACGACGCCGATGCCAGTGCCAGTTCCCGCATTGCCGAAGTGGTACAGACCCACCCGATCAAAAGCGAAGTGGCCATCTGCCATATTCGCCAGGCCAACGTGGGCGATATCTGCCTGGCCAACACCCATCCATTTATCCGTGAGCTATGGGGCCGCTACTGGGTGTTCGCCCACAATGGCCAGCTGTCCGATTTCCGGGCAGCTGAGGGTTTTTATGAGCCAGTGGGAAGCACCGACAGCGAAGCGCTGTTCTGCGACATGCTGAACCACTTGCGCAGCCACTGCCGCCGTGACGATCCGCTGGAAACCGTGGTGAAACACCTGGTGTGGCTATCCGAAAATTATGCCCGCCAGGGTGTGTTCAACCTATTGCTGAGCAACGGTGAGTGGCTGTTTACTTACTGTTCCACCAAAATGGCCAGTATCACCCGCCGCGCCCCTTTCGGCCCTGCCCGGCTGAAAGACACCGACGTGACCGTGGACTTTGAATCGCAAACCACACCAGACGATATCGTCAGCGTGATCGTTACCGAACCACTGACCACCGATGAGCAGTGGGATATCTATCAACCGGGTGAGTGGCGGTTATGGCGCAAGGGGCAGGTGGTGCTGTCCGGTATGGCGCAAACAACAAACCCGAGCAACCAATCGAGTGAGTCATGATTGAGAGAACCGACACCCACAGCAAGCTTTTTGGTTACCTGCTCTGGATTTTCGGATTTATCGGCGCCCACCGTTTTTACTACGGCAAGCCGGTTACCGGGACCATCTGGTTTTTCACCCTGGGCCTGTTTTTTGTCGGCTGGATTGTCGATCTTTTCCTGATCCCCGCCATGGACCGGGAAGCAGACTTTCGTTTCAGCGGCGGTGGAACCAGCTACAACATCGCCTGGGTGTTGCTGACGTTCCTGGGTGTGTTCGGTGTGCACCGTATGTATATGGGCAAGTGGATAACCGGGATAATTTATCTGTGCACCGGCGGCCTGTTCCTGATTGGGTTGCTATACGATTTCTGGACTCTGAATGACCAGATTTCTGTAAGGAATAACCAGCGTTTGTAATGTCCTCCTAGTTTTTCTGTTTATTCCGAATAAGGCTCCAGCAAAGGTAAAGGCACCCGATATCGCCTTCCTGCTGACGCCCCAAGCCCCTTTACGGTACAGGTTTTCCGGTTCACCCGGAGAATGCGGCCGTGGCGATGTGTTGATCTGTCCTGGAAAGTGATTTCATCGCCAACCTGCCATTGACGGGCCTGCGAATGTGGATCTGGCAGGGTGAACGGGGTTTGCTCCAGCGGTATCCCGTCAGCGCTTGCCTGCTCTGTCAGGTAAGCGCGAGTGGTTTCCGCCTGGCCGCTTTGGTAGAGGTCATCAAGAATGCGGTAGAAGTGCCGGTTGTGTACCGAGCGGTAATGGCGATGCCCGGCGTTGTGCTGCAATAAATGGGCGAACTCATGGCAACAGGTGTGTGCCAACAGGTTCAACGGGCTGATCTCACCCGCAAAATAGCCCCGATTGTGTATTTCCCGGGTGGATAACCACCACTGAGCCGTTTCCGGTTCCTGTTTGGCGTGGATCATCCGAACGCCGTAGATGATCCGGTGTTGTTGACTGCGGGAATCAAACCGGTGGTAGGTGGCGTTGCCGGACCCCACACGGCATTGCAGACCGGCGCCGGGGTTGATTGCCCGAACGCTGTCACAAACCGGCCGCCACAGGATGTTGCGGGTGGCCTGGCACATGAGTTGGCCGAGTTGGTGGTGATCAGTTTTTGAAGAAGCGGGCATGGTCAGGCAAGGCCACGGGGCATAGATAGAGTTTCTGGAAGCTTACCTGTGAAATGTAGCATTTGCTATTGTCGCTGCTTAAACCCTCGATGGTGATCAGACAAACTGTAATCAGATATCAATAAGTGGTGATAAATTGTCTGATCTCGGTTCAACCTAAAAAACTGACCTTTCGGTTACTCGTATGTGTCGTGCATGGTGGCAGTTGACCAGTGGTGTACGTTGTTAGATCCTCGGTGTAGAAAAATGGAGATTTTAAATAGACGTAGTAGTCAAGATCGATGGATTGGCATTTGGTATCCCTAAAACCGGATTCGGGATAAACGCAATTTCTGCATCATATATTCAAGTCAGAACCTCGCCCCAGATTCACCACCGGACGTATGGAATTGCGAAGTATTTGTCAGTAGGCGGAGATAACTCGACTTTGCTTTACGGTACGGTTAAAACCGCTCCTATGTCGCTGACAGCGGAGGAGTTCCAAGCCTTCTCGTTAGGGAGCGTGATAGGTAACGTCATTGATGTTCAGGTAGGCGGAACGTTTCTTGGGTCCGGTAACGCTGATGTGACGATTTCACTAATTGACAACGAAGGCAGGGTGAACGAAGTGGTCGCTCGGAAAAATGTCAAAGTATCCGGTTGTCAGCTCGCTACGACAAGTGTGCGAGGCGAAGCTCGCGTAATTCCCGCCTATTGAGGTTGACCAGGCATGGCGGGAGCGTTTCCAGTAAGCCATTTTCTCGGTCGAAGCTTGCTTGTTCTGTGCAGGCTTTCGGCGGTTTTCCTTTCGGTCGTACTTCTGTCTTTCCCGCTACAGCGTGATCCCGTGCGGGAGATCAGTAGCGCTTTGTATGGTGAGGGCTCTCCTGCGATGGGCTCGCGCCTGCTTGAGCAGTTGATGTCGCCCTGGTTGTCGGTTGTTCTTGTGGGGTTAATGATAGCGTGGTGCGTCTTCCGTTGGCGGGTTCGTTCCTCTTGGTTGGCCCGTGTTGCAGATGTTGGCTATCTGTTTGTAGTGGTGCTTTTGCTGAGTGCTTTGTACTCTCTGGTTTACCTTCCGGTTCTGACGGCGCCGGTTCTGGCTTAGGGCATAGGTAAACCTCGAAGGTTCAACGCAAACTGAACCGCACCGGCAAGGCATAGGTGAAGGTGTTGCCCCGCATGTCATCAGGGACTTCAGGCAAGGGAGCTGCCTGGGTGAGCATTTCCCGGGCGGCGTCGTCCAGCAGTTCATGGCCGGAGCTGTCGCGCAGGGAGTGTTCGATTAATTCACCGGCCCGATTGAATTCGAACACAATCACGGGTGTGCCTTGCTGGCCCAGGCGGCGGGCCCGGCGGGGGTATTCGTAATAGCGGGCCAGATGGCGGCTGAGTTTGCTCAGGTAGCTGTCCACGTCTGCTGAATTACCGGCATTTCTCAGTTCGACGGCGTCCTGGCTGTTCTGGTTGTCAGCTTTTTCGCCAGCTGCTTCCTGCGTGGGGCCCGTTTCCGCTTGCATCACTGGCTCCGGAATCTCCACCGTTTCTGGCTCTGGCTCTGGCTCTGGCTCTGGCTCTGGCTCTGGCTCTGGCTCTGGCTCTGGCTCTGGCTCTGGCTCTGGCTCTGGCTCTGGCTCTGGCCTGGGTTCGGGTTTCGGGTCAGGCTCAGGCGTTGGTTCTGGTTTGGGTTCAGGTTTGGGTTCAGGTTTGGGTTCAGGTTTGGGGTCGGGTTGTGGCTTGGGTGCAGATTGCTGGATGGGCTCCGGCTGACGCGCCGGTGCGGGTTCTGGCGATTTACGTCCGGCCAAACGGATTTTTACCGCCGGAGCGGTGTTTACGGCGCTGTCGCCCAATACCGGAAGCTCCATGGGCTTATGCGGGTTGGCGAACACCAGTGCCGCAGCAGTCAGCGCGATGGCCAGAGCCAGTGCGAGAAATTTGGGCAGTTGGCCGGCGGTTTTCATGTAGCTGGCTCCGTCAGCAATATCACCTCGGTGTAACCACCCTTTTCCAAAACACTCAGCAGTGCCTCCAGGTCTGCCATGCCGAGGGTCTGGTCGGCGGCTATTTTCAGAGGCCGGCTGTCGTCCGGTTCACGCAGTTCCGGCAGTAGGGTGCTGGTGTTCAAGGTTTCTCCCTGCACCAGCCAACTGCCGTCGGCCTTCACCATCAGATCGGCGTCGGGGGAGCGTTCCTGCTCGATCTGAGCGCTGCCGGGCAGTTCCGGCAACGGATCGTCGGCCAGCTGCCCGGCCACGATAAAGAACATCAGCAGCAGGAAAACCAGGTTGATCAGCGGCAGAAGTGCATCTTCAACCCGTTCCAGCAGGCCTTTGCCAGAGGTGGAAGGAGGTGGAACCAGGTCTGTCATGAGTCGTTGTAGTTGCGTTGCCAGTGGGCTTCGATGCCGGCGCTATCCAGCGCACTCAGGGTGCGGGTGAAGCTGGACAGGTTGGTTTTCGGCGCCGTGCCCAGATTGACCTCGGTGACACCGGCCGAGGATAGGGCCGGTAACAGCTCGGCCAGCGGGTAACCTTCACCCTGCCAGTTAATCGAGCCATTGGCATTGATGGTCAGTTCCGGTAACGGTTCACCGGTGGCGGTACTGCGGCTCTCGGTGTTGTTGCCCAGCTCCAGGTAATCCACCGGCAACAGGCGGGTGGTCAGCATGAAAAACACCAGCAGAATAAACACCACGTCAATCAATGGCGTTATCCGTATGGGCATGGGCCGGCTCGGGCGGGGCTCAACCAGCTGCATGGGCAAAACGTGGGCTGTTATTAACGTGATAGTCTCCGGCCGGCTGCTTCTGCTTTTCCGGGTGAGCCGGTGCCGGCGGGGTAGCTTGTGTGGTTTGGGCGTTCTGCACCGGGGTCACATTAAATACGCTGACCAGCGCGCTGTTGATGTTCTTGTGAATCCGGCGCAGGCGGAACTCGATCCATGCCGCCAGGGCAGCAAAAGGAATCGCCACGACAAGGCCCGCGGCCGTGGTGGCCAGGGCTTCGTATATGCCACCGCTGAGTTGAGTGGCATTGGCACGGCCTTCGGTAGCGGCCATGGCGCTGAAGGCTTCCATCATGCCCATGACAGTTCCTAACAGACCTAGTAGTGGTGCCAGGGCGGCAATTACCTCAATGATTTTCAGCGGCGCCTCAAACGGTTCCAGAGCATTCTGGGCATCGCGTACGGCGGTCTCGCGCACCGCAGGGATGTTGGTGCCCCGCTGGCACTCACGCATGGTGTTGGTGAGCAAATGCAGCAGGGGGTTGGCGCGGCCAGCAAAGCCGGCTTGCTGTTGCAGTTCTTCTGGCCTGGCGCTTGCCGGGTCGGCCTGCCACTGGTTTAGCAAGTGGCGGAGTTTTCGGGTGAACCGGGGCGTGTAGAAAGTGCCAAACAGCATCAGGTAGAAGAAAGTCACCAGCCCGATTACCGCCAGAGCAATCAGCACCACCATGACCGGCCCGCCCATGTCGATCAGTTGGCCCAGCGGACCCTGGGAAAGGAGGGATGACTCAATAGCATTTGTGGAATTCATGACGTAGGCACCAATAATCGAACGTTAGCCAAGGGTCTGGATGAATGGTAACGATTATCAATAGAATTACAAGTCAAGAATTCATCTTGTTTGTGGCTTTCAGCCAATCCACCCAGATGACAGGGCCGCTTGCCAGAGCAGTCGCAGGGCCAGAAGGGTCAGAGCAATATTGAATACCCAGCTGAACCAACGGTTGCTCATGGTTCTGAGCAGGTGCAGGCCGACCCACGTGCCGGCAAAACCACAGGCAATCATGGCTAGAATAAACAGCAGCCATTCGGAGAAAACAAAACCGGCCACGGTGAACACCAGGGCCTTGGGTGCGTGTTGCAGCACCATGGCGGTGGCGAAGGTGGATACCGTACGGAAGCGATCAGTGTGGATCTGCTTGATGAAGGCGGCGATCAGGGGCCGCCTGGCAGGTTTCGCCCGTTGCGGAGGGCGGTCGCCAATATGTTTACGATTCTGTACTACTAGGCTGAAACTGGCCGAGTGACGCCGGCTAAGGGGATGTTATCCACTGGGATGGCCATTCCTATGAATTTAGCCACAGTATAAAAAGTAGACGCGATGAAAGATCTACAAAAAGTGCTACGCATACCTCAGCAGATAGTCAGATTGAATCCATGATCCCATACAACTATTGAGCCACGGGAGGGGAGGGGCTATTATGCCGCGCTAGAGTTTCAATAAATTATGGATGATAACTAATAGAAATGGATAACAAGCAGATTGTTCTCACCCGCTATACCACTCCGCAATTTCGTAGTGACCCCGTCGGCTCCTTGGCAAAACTCATGGATTTACAGGCTGTGATGCCTGAAATTCGGAAAAATTCGTCGACGGTTTTTCCTATTCTGTGTGGAATTATTGTTTACCGACACCTTGACCGGATGGCAAAGCAAGATGTCAACCGGGCTATCCTCCATGGGATGCCTCGTAGTCGACTGACGACCCATTTGATGGGGCTGGTAGGTGAACTTTCCCGGCATCACAACCTGTATGCGTGGAGCCTTACTGATGATGAGCTCAGGGCGTATTGCGAATCCAACAAGAATATGGCCGAAATTCTTAGCGGTATAGGTGTGAGTGCCGTTTCTACACCAAGTGTTGCAGCGGTAGCGGCAGCTATATATGAAGTAGCGAAAAATGGCGTCAAGACTCCGGCTCAGGCAACGGTCAAAGCGAAAACTTCCACTCCCCGGGTAGCAGAAGTCGCAAAAAAGATGGGGGTTGGACCTGAGCTTGCCAGAGGGTTGGGTATGGCTACGTTAGCGGCCCTTGCCGCGATGACGCTTCTGTACACCAATGCTTCAGGCAACCAAAAGCGTGCAGAGAAGGAACAGGCACTGAGAAACCTCACTCGCCTTGAGGACTGGTGATGTTGCTACTGATTCTCGGTTTGTCAGGGGTAGTGTTGATGGTCGTGGTCATGTGCCTGTCAACCTTTCGCGGTGTCACAGCACTTCAAGAATCAACGGAAGAGTTTTCGCTGAAAGATAAGCTCCATTTTTGCCTGTTATATGGCTTTATTGCCTCAGGACTTGCTTACACTCTATTGCGGATGTCCGGGCTGGATGTTGGATGGGCACACTTCTTCCTGATTATGCCGGTCCCGACGCTCATATATTATTCAGTAATGAGGGCTTTTATTCCTTTTGGTTCCGGCACGGTGAATTCTTCCAATGAGGATGGTAACTCTTCTTCATCAAAGGACACAGAGTCTGGCTCCCGTCATAGCTCATAGCACTGCCCAAGTAATTTGATCTATGGCGACATGCTTTGAATACATATTCTGAGTGCAACAATGAAAATGCAAACGACTACTATGATGTTCAAGAGTTTGGCCCTATGTGCGATTAGCCTTGGTAGGGCCGAAGCTTATGATATGGAAAACGCTTTGTAGTGGTTCAATGATTCTGGACACCAACGTAGGTGGTAAGATTGCCACCATAAACGAGGTGTCTGATGACCAGAAAACGACGTTCCTTTACTCCTGAGTTCAAGCAGGAAGCAGCCAGCCTGGTGCTGGATCAAGGTTACACCATCGCCCAGGCAAGTATGTCGCTGGGTGTGGGAGAAAG